>JAYUQE010000199.1:0-4444 GCA_043756905.1 Burkholderiales bacterium
AGCCAACCCTTCAGCACGCCCTGGTTGCCGAACCAATAGATCAGTGAAATGGCCGACAGCAGCGAAGGTGCCAGCAGCGGAATAAGTGTGATGGTGCGAAACACGCGCTTGAACGGCATGCGGCTGCGGGTTAGCGCGTAGGCGAATACAAAGGCCGGTGGCACGGTTAGCACGGTGACCAGGCCTGAGACCCACAGGCTGTTCCACAGCGATTGCAACAGCGCCGGTGTTTGCGCATAGGCCACGAAGTTGGCCAGGCCCACATAGTGGCCCGAGGCGTCTTCCACCGCCTTGAGCAAAACGGCCAGCAAGGGGGCAGCCAGGAAGATCAGCAGCACCGCCACCACGGCGGCCAGCAGCACATGGGCCAGGCGCACATCGGCCGCGGTTTGCAGGCGCAGCGGTTTGTTGCCCAGCGCGGCGGCCATATTGATCAGAACAAGCGCATGCGTTCAGCCAGCAACTTGAGCGGCAATCGGCTGCCCACTTGCAAGCCTTGCTCGGCCAGAAAGTTCAGTGACAAGTACACCGTGAGCTTCTGTTCACCCAGGTCGTTCGAGTGCACGCGCACCAGGCAGTACGAGCCCAGGAATTCGATCTTGTCGATTTCGGCGGCGAACACATTGGCGTCACCCGTTGCCAGCGGCCGGGCCAGCACGTCTTCAGGTCGCAAGTAGACCTTCACATCACCCGTGGTGGGGGCGGCGCAGTCGAACTCCCGCGTGCAGCCCGCCAAGCGAACCTTGCCGGGTGCCGTGCAGGTGGCTGAAAGCACATTGATGCGGCCCACGAAATCGGCCACAAAGGGCGTGGCCGGTTCGCGGTACACCTGCAGCGGTGTGCCCACCTGTTCGATCACGCCCTGGTTCATGACCACGATGCGGTCGGCCACCGCCAGCGCCTCTTCCTGGTCGTGCGTGACCATGATGGTGGTCACGCCCAGCTTGCGCTGAAGGCTGCGAATTTCTTGGCGCAGGTGGACGCGAACGATGGCATCGAGTGCGCTCAAGGGCTCATCCAACAACAGCAAGCCGGGTGACGAAGCCAAAGCCCGCGCCAGCGCAATGCGCTGCTGCTGCCCGCCGGAAAGCTGCGCCGGAAAGCGCGCCTCGCTGCCGGGCAGGCCCACCAGCTTGAGCAGCTCGGTGACACGGGCCGTGCGTTGCGCGCGCGGCACCCGGCGGTTCACCAACCCATATGAAACGTTAGCCGCTACATCCAGGTTGGGAAACAGGGCGTAGCTCTGGAAGACGATGCCGTAGTCGCGCCGCGCCGGGGGCAGGGTGGAAATGTCGCGCCCGGCCATGTTGATGCGCCCGGTGGTCTGCGCTTCAAGCCCGGCGATGATGCGCAGCAGCGTGGTCTTGCCGCAGCCCGACGGGCCCAGGAAGCAGACGAATTCGCCCTTGGGGATGTCGAGGTCTACCGCCTGCAAGGCGGTGAAGTCGCCAAACTGTTTGCTGATGCCGTGCAGGCTCAGGAAGGGCGGCGCGGCCTCAGCGCTTGAGGCGCCGCCGGCGGATGAATCCGCCACCGCTCAACGCTTTTCAGACTTCGCGTTGTAGCGCTTGTTCCATTCGTTCAAGATGCGCTCGCGGTTGTCGGCCGCCCAGCCAAAGTCCATTTTCACCAGCCGCGCTTCATAGTCTTTTGGAACGTTAGCCAGCGGTGCCGCCACGCCGGGCTGGGCGGTGATGGCGAAGTTCTTGCCGTACAGCAGCATGGCGTCTTTGCTGGCCGCCCAGTTGGCCAGCTTTTGCGCAGCTTCCAGCTTCTTGGTACCTTTGTGGATGGCAAAGGCTTCCAGGTCCCAGCCCAGGCCTTCCTTGGGGAAGATCAGGTCGATCGGCGCGCCCTTGGCCTTGTTGGTGTTGCCGCGGTATTCGAACGAAATGCCGACCACGAATTCGCCCGCCGAGGCCATGTTGCAGGGCTTGCTGCCTGAATGCGTGTACATGGCGATGTTTTCGTGCAGCGCGTCCATGTACTTCCAGCCGTCGCCCTGGCCGTCCTTGTCGCCCCACAGGCTGAGCCAGGCGGTCACGTCGAAGAAGCCGGTGCCTGAAGACGCCGGGTTGGGCATCACGACCTGGCCTTTGTAGATGGGCTTGATGAGGTCTTTCCAGGTCTCTGGCGCGGGGATGTTTTTCTTCTTGGCTTCAACCACGTTGAAGCACACCGTGGCACCCCACACGTCCATGCCGAACCAGGCCGGCGGGTTCTTCTTGTCGCGGTAAGCGGCCATGATCGCGTCAAGGTTCAGCGGCCGGTAAGGCACGAGCATGCCGTTCTTGTCGAGCAAGGCCAGGCTCGAAGCCGCCACGCCCATCACCACATCGGCCTGCGGGTTGGCCTTCTCGGCCAGCAGCTTGGCGGTGATGACGCCGGTGCTGTCGCGCACCCATTTCAGTTCGATGTCGGGCTCAACCTTGTTGAAGCCTTCCTGGTAGGCCTTGAGCTGGTCGGTTTCAAGCGCGGTGTAGACCAGCAACTGCGTCTTCTGTGCCAGGGCGGTGGCACTGCAAACGGCCAGCATGGCCGCGGCCAGGCAATGGGCCAAGTGGGTCAGCGTCATGCAGTGCTCCTGTGGGGTGTGGCCAAGTGTGTGGGCTGAGGGCTGGGCATGGGTCATCTTTGCGCCCACCGTGGCCGGTGTCAACGGTGGTTTTGCCGGGCCTCAGCGGCGCGCAAGCGGTCGGCTAGTATGGTCGCCACATGATGACAAGCCCATGACCCACCTGCTGAACCTGTTGGCCGCCATCGCCTTGTTGGTGTGGGGCACGCACATCGTTCGCAAGGGTGTCTTGCAGCTCTTTGGCGAGAACCTGCGCCTGGTCTTGCAGCGCAGCTTCAGCAACCGGGTGCGCGCGGTGCTGGCCGGCATCGGCGTCACCGGCCTGGTGCAAAGCAGCACCGCCACGTGCCTGATCGTGGCCAGCTTCGTGGGCAGCGGCCTGGTGGCCACGGCGCCGGCACTGGCCGTGATGTTGGGCGCCGATGTGGGCACCAGCTTGATGACGGTGGTGTTCTCGTTCGACTTGAGCTGGCTGTCGCCCCTGCTGATATTCGTCGGCGTGGTGCTGTATGTGCCGCGCCAGGACACGCAGGCCGGCCGCCTGGGCCGCGTGCTGCTCGGCCTGGGGCTCATCACCCTGGCCTTGCAGCTCATTCATGCGGCCACCGAGCCGCTGGTGCAGGCACCCGTGGTGCGTGCCTTGCTGGCGGCCTTGCCTAACGAGGTCTTGCTCGAAGTGGTGGTGGGCGCGGTGCTCACCGTGGGCGCCTATTCCAGCCTGGCCATCGTGCTGCTCATCGCCACCCTGGCCACCTCGGGCATGGTGCCGGTGCAGGTGGCCTTCGGCCTGGTGTTGGGTGCCAACCTGGGCAGCGGCATCCTGGCCGTGCTGGCCACGTCGCGCTCGGCCGCGCCGGTGCGCCGCCTGCCGCTGGGCAACCTGTTGTTCAAGGCCGCGGGCGTCGCGTTGGTCATGCCGTGGCTGCCGCAGGCACAGGCCTGGTTGCAGGCGCAGGTGGGCACGGCGCACTTGCAGGTGGTGCTGTTCCACTTGTTGTTCAACCTGGCCCTGGCGTTGCTGTTCATCGGCTTCACCGGCGTGGTGGCGGGCTGGGTGGATCGGTGGTTGCCAACGCCGGCCGCGGGCAACGCCGGTAACCGGCCGCGCCACCTCGACCCGGTGGCCCTGGCCACGCCTTCGCTGGCCATCAGTTGCGCGGCGCGCGAGGCGCTGCACCAGGCCGACGTGGTGGAGGTGATGTTGCGCGGCATGCTGCACGTGATCCGCCACAACGACCTGGCCGAGGCCGAACGCCTGCGCGGGCTCGATGACACGGTGGACGAGCTGTACACGGCGATCAAGTTCTACCTCACGCAAATCTCGCGCGAGGCGCTGAACGAGCGTGAAGGCCGGCGCTGGGCGGATGTGATGAGCTTCACCATCAACATGGAGCATGTGGGCGACATCATCGAGCGCGTGCTGCAAGACGTGGAAGACAAGAAGATCCGCAAGGGCCGCAGCTTCAGCGAAGCCGGCATGGTCGAAATCTGCCACCTGCATGAACGCTTGCTGTCCAACCTGCGGCTGGGCATGAGCGTCTTTCTTGAAGGCAATGTGCGCGACGCAAAAAAGCTGCTCGAAGAAAAGGCGCGCTTTCGCGACCTGGAACGCGAGTACGCCGCCACCCACTTGGCGCGGCTGCAAGAGAACACGGCGCAGAGCATTGAAACCAGTTCGCTGCACATTGATTTGATCAGTGACCTGAAGCGCATCAACTCGCACCTGTGCTCGATCGCCTACCCCATTCTGGAGTCAGCCGGTGCCCTGGCCAACACCCGGGTGCGGCACTCCCAGATCGACCCTGAGACGCTCTGAGAGACTGATGGCCCCGGCATGGCGCTGACCTGGCCCATCGTCTGCGCCGTGCT
>JAYUQE010000200.1:0-4419 GCA_043756905.1 Burkholderiales bacterium
ACCGACGCCCTGCACATCCCCGACACGCAAAGCGAGCGCGACGAACGCCACCTGGCCATACAGCGCGTGGGCATCAAGGGCGTGCGCCACCCGCTGCAACTGCGCGTGGCCGGCGTGGTGCAGCATTGCACGGCGGTGTGGGATCTCGACGTCGCCTTGCCGGCCGAAAAAAAGGGCACCCACATGTCGCGCCTGGTGGCTTGGCTCGATGGCGACGACGCGCCGCTCGACGCTGCCGCGCTGCGCACGCGCCAGGCGCAACTGCTGCACAACCTGGATGCCAGTGAAGGCCGCGTGCAGGCGCGGTTTGATTTCTTCCTTCGCAAGCGTGCGCCGGTGTCGGGCGTGCCCAGCTTGCTCGACTATCAAGGCGCCTTCATTGCCGAAACCCGCGCCGGCCAGACCACGCTGTGGGCCGAGGTTGGCGTGCCGGTGAAAAGCCTGTGCCCGTGCTCGAAGGAAATCTCCGACTACGGCGCGCACAACCAGCGCAGCCTGGTCACCATCCGGGTTGAACTGCTGCAAGCCATCGAATGGCAAGAGCTGGTGCGCATGGCCGAAGAAAACGCTTCCAGCGAACTGTGGCCGCTGCTCAAGCGGGCCGATGAAAAGTGGGTCACCGAACGCGCCTACGAAAACCCCAAGTTCGTTGAAGACCTGGTGCGCGATGTGGCGCTGGCGCTGAACCGCGATGCGCGGGTGGGGCGCTACAGCGTCGACGTTGAGAACTTTGAATCGATTCACAACCACAGCGCCTATGCGCGCATCGAACGTGGTTGATCGCTGCGCACCTTGAGCAGCGATCTCGCCCAGGCCATCCACGACCCGCTGCGCATTCGCAGTGCGGGCGCCGATTTGCTGTCGTTGGCGCTGATCGATTCGCGCAACCACCTGCTGCGCTGGCTGGCGGCGTTCGAGCCGCATCTGGGCAAACTCAAGGCGCATGCCGATGTCGAACCGCCGCTGTGGCTGGTGGGGCATGCGGCCTGGTTCCAGGAGTACTGGGTCGCGCGCAATGTGCAGCGCCAGCGCGGCGAAAGCGTGGTCACCGCGGCGATGCGCCTGCCGTCGCTGGAGCGCGCCGCTGATGGTCTGTTCGACCCCGGCTTGCACCAACGTGCCCAGCGCTGGGCCTTGACGCTGCCTGCGCCGGCAGGCCTGCGTGCCTACCTGGGCGACACCCTGGAAGCCACGCTCGATGTGCTGGCCGGCGCGGCGCGCGACGACGACGCCTTGTTCGTCTACCGCGCCGCGCTGCGCCACGAAGACATGATTTGCGAAGCCCTGGCCGCGGCGGCGCAGGCGCTGCAACTGAACTTGCCCGATGCACCCTGGGGCCAGCGCACGGCGCGTGCCCAGCGTGAGCCCTTGTGGTTTGCGGCGCAGCACTTTGCCCTGGGCTCGGTGCCTGGTGGCCTGGTGCCGGCCAATGAGCGCTGGGCGCACGAGGTGGCGGTGCCGGAATTTGAAATCGATGCCCAGGCCGTGAGCTGGGCGCGCTACACCGAGTTCGTGGCCGACGGCGGCTATGACGACCCGCGCCTGTGGGGCGAGGCCGGTTGGCATTGGCTGCAACAAACCGAGCGCCGCGCGCCACGCTATGTGGAACAGATGCGCGACGCCGTGCTGGCCCAGCGCAACGGCCAGATGCAGCGCCTGCCCATGACGCAGGCGGTGGCCCACGCCAGCCGTTTCGAAGCCGAGGCCTGGTGCCGCTGGGCTGGCCGGCGCCTGCCCACCGAGGTGGAGTGGGAAATCGCCGCTTGCGGCGGCCGCTCGCGCGGCTTTGCCTATGGTGATGTGTTCGAGTGGGTGGCCGGCACCGCGCGGCCCTACCCGGCCGCCGCGCGCCGCTCCACCAGCTATGGCCACTGGCCCGAGCCGCGCAGCCAGGGTGTGCTGCGCGGCGGCTCGTGGATGACGCGCTCGCGCTGGCTGCACCCCAAGGCCCGGCGCTTCGCCGCGCCGCAGCGCGACGAGTTGTTCTGCGGCTTTCGCAGCTGCGCGCTGTAGCGGCCGCGCGGGAATGGTGCTGGCCAGGAATCCGCCGCGCCGGCTGTTGGCGGCCAAGGTAAACCGGCCATGAATGCCCTGCAAGAAAGCCTCGGCGCGGCGCTGCACCTCATCACCCAGGGCGATGCCGGCCTGTACCGCGTGGTGGCCTTGTCGCTGGCCGTCAGCGGCAGTGCGTGCATGCTGGCGGCCGTCTTCGGCCTGGCCGGCGGCGCCTTGCTGGCCGTGCTGCGTTTCCCTGGCCGCCGCGTGCTGTTGCTACTGCTGAACACCCTGCTGGCGCTGCCGTCGGTGGTGGTGGGGCTGGTGGTGTACCTGATGCTGTCGCGCTCGGGGCCGCTGGGCAGTTGGGGCATCCTGTTCACGCCCACGGCCATGGTGCTGGCGCAGACGCTGTTGGTGCTGCCCGTGGTGGCCGCACTCACGCGCCAACTGGTGGCCGACGCCGAGCGCGGCAATGGCGAGCAATTGCGCTCATGGGGTGCCGGGCCGCTGGTCACCGCCCTGGCGCTGCTGGCGCATGAGCGCATGGGCCTGTTGACCGTGCTGTTAACGGCGTTCGGCCGCGCCATCGCCGAGGTCGGTGCGGTGATGATCGTGGGCGGCAACATCGACGGCGTGACCCGCGTCATGACCACCGCCATCGCGCTGGAAACCAGCAAGGGCGACCTGCCGCTGGCGCTGGGCCTGGGCCTGGTGCTGCTGGGCGTGGTGGCGGCACTGAACGGCCTGATCGCGCTGGCGCAGCGCTGGCAGGCTCATGTTGGCGGCGCTGCGGCATGACGGGCCTGCACACCAGCCTGCACACCAGCCTGCACATCAGCCTGCACGATTGCAGTGTGCGCTTTGGTGCCGTGCTGGCGCTCGAACACGTCAACCTGAGCTTGCGCTGCGGCGAGCGCGTGGCCCTGGTCGGCGCCAACGGCAGTGGCAAGAGCACGCTGCTGCGGCTGCTACATGGGCAGCTCGTGCCCAGCCTGGGCCGGCGTGAGTGGGCCAGCGGCGCGCCGGCCGCGGCGCCGGCCCCGGCTCCGGCACCCACCCAGGCCATGGTGTTCCAGCGGCCGTTCCTGCTGCGCCTGTCGGTCTGGCGCAATCTGCAACTCGCCCTGTGGCTGGCGGGTGTACCGGGTGCGCAGCGCGCCGCACGCGCCGGCCAGGCTTTGCAGCGCGTTGGCCTGGGCGGGTTGGAGGCGCGCGCGGCACGCACCTTGTCTGGCGGCCAGCAGCAGCGCCTGGCCCTGGCGCGGGCTTGGGCGGTGCGGCCGCAATGGCTGTTCCTGGACGAACCCACTGCCAACCTGGACCCCACGGCCAAGCGCGAGGTGGAAGCGCTGATCGACGAGTTCGCCCGCGAAGGCATGACCGTGGTCATGAGCACGCACAACCTGGGCCAGGCCAAGCGCCTGGCCAGTCGGGTGGTCTACCTGGAGAACGGCCGCATCGTGGTCGACTTGCCGACGCCGCGCTTCTTCACCGACACCTTGCCGGAACAGGCCGCGCTGTTCCTGAAGGGTGAGCTGCACGGCTAACGTCCAGCTTAATAGGCGTGTGCCGCGGCGGCATGCTGCAGGTGGCTGGCGCGTCAAGCGCCGACACGGAAACTGCGGGCCGCCGCCTAGGGTAAAAGTGAATGGCAGCGCGTGGTGCCATCGGTTGTACTCACGCACATTTCCCAGTTGATGGCCGGAGGGTCGAAACATGAACGAACGCAACATCCTTTCATTGATCAGCAAGGTCAAGTCAGGCGCCATCTCGCGCCGCGCCTTTGTTGACCGCATGGTCGCCGCCGGCCTCACCGGGCCCATCGCCGGCATGATGCTCATGCATCATGGCGTGGCCAATTCGCAGGCCGCACCGGCCTACAAACCCACCAAGCGCGGCGGCGGCGGCACGCTCAAGCTCATCTATTGGCAAGCGGCGGTGCACTTGAACCCGCATTACGCCGGCGGCACGAAAGACCAGGACGCCAGCCGCATCTTCTATGAGCCCCTGGCCGGCTGGGACACCGAAGGCAACCTCATCCCCTGCCTGGCGGCCGAGGTACCCACGCGCGCCAACGGCGGCCTGTCGGCCGACGGCAAGAGCGTCACCTGGAAGTTGAAGCGCGGCGTTACCTGGCACGACGGCAAGCCCTTCACGGCGGACGACGTGGTCTTCACCGCCGCCTATGCCGGTGACCCCGCCGCGTCGATGACCACCATCGGCACCTACAAAGACATCAAGGTCGTGAAGGTCGATTCGCACACCGTGCGGGTTGACTACCCCAAGCCCACGCCCTTCTGGGCCGAGGCGCTGGTGGGCAGCGTCGGCCCGATCCTGCCCAAGCATGTATTCGAGCCCTTCATGGGGGCCAAGTCGCGCGAGAACCCGGCCAACACCAAGCCGGTGGGCACGGGGCCGTAC
>JAYUQE010000201.1:0-4417 GCA_043756905.1 Burkholderiales bacterium
CTGGGTGGCGGCGTGGTGGGCGACATCACCGGCTTTGCTGCGGCCAGCTACATGCGTGGCGTGCCGTTCGTGCAGGTGCCCACCACCTTGCTGGCCCAAGTGGATTCTTCGGTCGGTGGTAAGACGGCTATCAACCACCCCGCCGGCAAGAACATGATCGGCGCGTTTTACCAGCCGCTGCGGGTGATTTGCGACCTGGCCACGCTGAACACCTTGCCGCAGCGCGAAATGAGCGCCGGGCTGGCCGAGGTCATCAAGTACGGGCCGATTGCCGACCCGGCGTTTCTGGTATGGATCGAAGCCAATCTGCCCGCGCTGTTGGCCCGCGACCCCGCGGCATTGGCCCATGCCGTGCGGCGCAGTTGCGAAATCAAGGCCCGGGTGGTGGGCGAAGACGAGCGCGAAGCCGGCGCGCGCGCCATGCTCAACTTCGGCCACACCTTCGGCCACGCCATCGAGGCCGGCCTGGGCTACGGCCAGTGGCTGCACGGCGAGGCGGTGGCTTGCGGCATGGTGCTGGCCAGCGAGCTGTCGGTGCGCTTGGGGCTCATGCCGCCGGACTTCGTGCAGCGCCTGCGCAGCCTGCTGTTGAACGCCGGGTTGCCGGTGCAGGCCCCGCCCTTGTCCACTGCGCGCTACCTCGAACTGATGCGCGGTGACAAGAAGGCGCAGGGCGGCGACATGCGTTTCGTGTTGATCGAAGCGCTGGGCCGCGCCGTGGTGCGCGGCGCGCCCGATGCGCTGGTGGCGGCAGCCATTGACGCCCATCGTGCGGGCACGGCGCACCCTGCCAGCGCGCCCGCATGACGGCACTGGCCGCCTACGCCTGCCACCCGCAGCAAACGCGCGGGCGGCGCACGCTGGAGCCGGCCGTGCTGCCGCCGCGCAACGAGCACCAGCGCGACCGCGACCGCATCGTGCACAGCACCGCGTTTCGCCGCCTGGTCTACAAGACGCAGGTCTTCATCAACCATGAAGGCGACCTGTACCGCACGCGGCTGACGCATTCGCTTGAAGTGGCGCAGGTTGGCCGCTCCATTGCGCGCGCCTTGGCCTTGAACGAAGACCTGGTGGAAGCCATCGCCCTGGCACACGACCTGGGCCACACTCCCTTTGGCCATGCCGGGCAAGACGCGCTCCATGCCTGCATGCAGGCCCATGGCGGCTTCGAGCACAACCTGCAAAGCCTGCGCGTGGTGGACGAACTGGAGGCGCGCTACCCGCAGTTCGACGGCCTGAACCTCACGTTCGAGGCGCGCGAAGGCATCCTCAAGCATTGCTCGCGGGTGCGCGCTGCGGCCCTGGAGTTGGCCGAGCCAGGCGGCGTGGCGCAACGTTTCATTCAAGGCGGCCAGCCCAGCCTGGAGGCCCAGGTGGTGAACCTGGCCGACGAGATTGCCTACAACGCGCACGATGTCGATGACGGCGTGCGCTCGGGCCTGCTGCACCTGGAGCAGTTGCACCAGGTGCCGCTGCTGCACGGCTATCTCGAAGAAGTTGAACGCGAGCACACCGGCCTGGGCCAGCGCGCGCCGCGGCGGCTGCTGTTCGAGTGCATCCGACGCATGTTGTCGAACCAAATTTATGACGTGGTGGCGCAGACCCAGGCGCGCCTTCAGGCGCAGGCGCCGGCCGATGTGCAGGCGGTGCGTGCCGCACCGCCCCTGGTGGCCTTCAGTGAGCGGTTAAGGGCCGAGACCACCGATCTC
This sequence comes from Burkholderiales bacterium, assembly GCA_043756905.1. Lineage (GTDB taxonomy): Bacteria > Pseudomonadota > Gammaproteobacteria > Burkholderiales > Burkholderiaceae_C > Rubrivivax. The sequence continues at coordinate 1,710 of JAYUQE010000201.1, forward strand.
AAGCGCTTCTTGTTCCGCGAGCTGTACCGCCACCCGCAGGTGGCCTTGGCCACCGCGCATGCCCGCACGGTGGTGGGTGGCCTGTTTGCCCGCTACATGAACGAGCCGGCGCTGATGCCCGCCTTCTATGCCAGTGCCGCCGACCGCCACCGCGCCGTGGCCGACTACATCGCCGGCATGACCGACCGTTTCGCCCAGCGCGAGCATCACCGCCTGACCGGCGTGGATGCCTTCGCCTGAGGGGCACCGTTCGAGCACCCACCATGGCACGCCAGGCCCGCCTAGTGGTCCCCGGCCTGGCGCACCATGTGGTGCTGCGTGGCAATGCGGGGCAGGCCGTGTTCAGGGACGATGCCGACAGGCACGAGTACCTGGCCGCGTTGCAGCAGGCCGCGGCGGCCAACCTGGTGGCGGTGCATGGCTATGCCTTGCTGGACACCAGCGTGCACCTGCTGCTCACACCGGCCGAAGGGCCTGCCTTGAGCCGGATGATCCAGGCCATCGGCCGGCGCTACGTGGCCCGCTTCAACCAGCGCCACGGCCGCAGCGGCACCCTGTGGGAAGGGCGTTTCCGCGCAGCGGTGGTGGAGCCTGGGCCGCCCAGCCTGCGCTGCCTGTGCGCCATCAGCCATTTGGCGGCCGCACCGGTTGTTGACGACGAAGGCCTGGCGCATACCACCGCCCCAGACCCGTTGCGCAGCAGCACCGCCCACCACTTGGGCCTGCGCCACGACGGCTTTCTGGCTGAGCTGCCGGCCTACTGGCAATTGGGCAACACGCCGTTTGCGCGCGAAGCGGCGTATGGGCGGTTAATGCAAACCGGCATCTCCGATGAACAGCTCGATGCCGTCGTGCGCGCAGCGTGGCAGGGCAAGGTGATCGGCAGCACGGCATTCGTGCGCCGGCTGTCAGAGCAGTTGTCGCGGCCGCTTCAGGCACGGCCTCGGGGGCGGCCGCGCGCGGCGTAGCGCGGGTGCGAAACCCGAGGGGTGAGCTGCTTCCAACCGCAGCGCGGCAATGGCGCGGCCGGCTCGGGTGGGCTGGGTTGCTGCCGCGGCTCCGTTTTGCAGTTCGACTGTTTGAGCGCAGCCACCGTTTGATGTAGCTGTTTGATATGTCCCTATTAAAACTATTGACGACACGCTGCTTCCTATTAATGACACTGACCCCATATATTTGTGTTGTCCCCCTGCCTTCATCGCGCTAAGCTGCGCGCCCCTTGCTGATACCCCGGAGCCCGCCATGAGCCAGGCTGCATCGTCTTCTTCCGCCGCACCCGCTACTCCAACCCAAGCCCAGGCCCTGGCTGCCGCGGCACAAGACGGCCTGTACAGCCCCGGCCATGAGCACGACGCCTGTGGCGTGGGCTTCGTCGCCCACATCAAGGGCGGCAAGGCGCACGCCATCGTCGAGCAGGGCCTGAAGATCCTGGAAAACCTCGACCACCGCGGCGCCGTGGGGGCCGACAAGTTGATGGGTGACGGCGCCGGCATCCTGATCCAGATCCCGGACGACTATTACCGCGCCGAAATGGCGGCCCAGGGCGTGGCCTTGCCAGCCTATGGCGAATATGGCGTGGGCATGATCTTCCTGCCCAAGGAACACGCTTCGCGCCTGGCCTGCGAGCAGGAAATGGAGCGTGCCATCCGCACCGAAGGGCAGGTGCTGCTGGGTTGGCGCAATGTGCCGGTGGACCGCGCCATGCCCATGAGCCCGGCGGTGCGCGCCAAGGAACCCGTCATTCGCCAGGTCTTCATCGGCCGCGGGCCCGATGTCATCGTGCCCGATGCGCTGGAACGCAAGCTCTACGTCATCCGCAAGACCGCGTCTTCCGCAATCCAGGCCTTGAAGCTCACGCACAGCCGCGAGTACTACGTGCCCAGCATGAGCTGCCGCACCGTCATCTACAAGGGCCTGTTGCTGGCCGATCAAGTGGGGCGCTATTACCTCGACCTCGCCGATGCTCGCGTGGCCTCGGCCTTCGCCCTGGTGCACCAGCGCTTTTCCACCAACACCTTTCCCGAATGGCCGCTGGCCCACCCCTACCGCATGGTGGCGCACAACGGCGAAATCAACACCGTGAAGGGCAACTTCAACTGGATGCGCGCGCGCGAAGGGGTGATGAAGTCGCCCGTGCTGGGGGAAGACTTGCAGAAGCTCTACCCCATCAGCTTCGAACACCAGAGCGACACCGCCACCTTCGACAACGCGCTTGAGTTGCTCACGATGAGCGGCTACCCGCTGGCGCATGCGGCCATGATGTTGATTCCCGAGGCCTGGGAGCAGCACGAACACATGGATGCGCGCCGCCGCGCCTTCTACGAATACCACGCCGCCATGATGGAGCCGTGGGACGGCCCGGCGGCCATGGTCTTCACCGACGGCAAGCAGATCGGCGCCACGCTCGACCGCAACGGCCTGCGCCCGGCGCGCTACATCGTCACCGACGACGACCTGGTGGTGATGGCCAGCGAATCGGGCGTGCTGCCCATTCCCGAAAGCCGCATCGTGCGCAAGTGGCGCTTGCAGCCGGGCAAGATGTTTTTGATCGACTTCGAGCAGGGCCGCATCGTCGACGACGAAGAGCTGAAGAACCAGTTCGCCAATGCGCGGCCGTACCGGCAGTGGATCGAGAACGTGCGCATTCCGCTGGAAAGCATCCAGGTTAACGATCCAGAAGCACCTGTCTTCAAGGAAACCCTGCTCGA
>JAYUQE010000202.1:0-4404 GCA_043756905.1 Burkholderiales bacterium
GGCCAGGCGCTGCGCCAAGGTGTGGCCGCCGTGCCAGTCAAACACCACATAAAAGGCACTCGGGTTGTGCGGTTCGCGCACCCGCACAAAGCCGCTGGCCGCACCACTGGCCTGGCGTTGGCCCAGGCGCATGCCCAGCCAGGCCTCGTGCGCGAGCATGGCGCGCTCATCAGCGTCGCCAGCCCGGCTTTCGTGCAGCATCTTCAGCGCCACCAACTCGCCGCCGGCCTGCTCGCGCTCATTCACGCGCTCATTCACACGCTCATTCACACGCTCTTTCACCCGAGCCTGCACGATGCGGTGCACGCCGGTGTCGGCCACCAGGGCGGTGACGGTGTAGCCGTCGAGCCGGCTGCCCAGCCCCAGGCGCGGCGGGTTGGGCAGGCGGTGGGCGGCGCCCAGCACGTCGTCATAGCGCCCGGCGTCCAGGCCGCGCACGCGCAGCACCAGCGCGGTGGCGTTGTCGCTGCCGCCGGCGGCCAGGGCCTCATGCACCAGGGCGTCGCAGGCCGCCTGGGCAGCGCTCGCGGCGGCCAATGTGGCGGCGATGCGCTTGCGCGACAGCGGCCCATGCACGCCGTCGCTGCTGAGCAGCAGCACGTCGCCGCTGCGCAGTTCGTCCTGGCTGAAGTCAATCTGTACATGGTCATCCAGGCCCAGCGCGCGGGTCAGGGTGCTGGCCAGGTCGACCTGGGTCAAGGCATGGTCTTGAGTGAGCTGCGCCAACTCGCCATCGCGCCACAACCAGGCGCGCGAATCGCCCACATGGGCCAGGGTGACGCTGTGCCCGCGCAGCACCAGGGCGGTGAGCGTGGTCAGCGCGGTGCCGGCGTCGCGCGCCCAGGCGCGGCGGCGGTTGTGTTCGGCCAGCCAGGTGTTCTGCGCGCGGATCAGCCGTTCCAGCACCACCGTGGTGTGCCAGGTGGGCGGGGCGGCAAAGTAGTCTTGCACCAGGCTCATCACGCTGGTTTGCGCCGCCAGCAAACCGCCCCCTCCAGCCGACACGCCGTCAGCCAGCGCCGCCACCCAGCCCAGCGCGGCATCGGCCGGTGCGGGCTGCTGCACGGCGGCGAAGTCTTCGTTGCTGCTGCGAGTGCCGGCGTGGCTGGCGTGGCCGAAGTCGATGTCGAAACTCATGCGCGATTGTCTGCACGAAGCACGCCAGGGCTTTGCACGGCTTTGGCCCGATCAAGCGCCAAAGTGGTGCGCGAAGTGCGCGGCGTACAGCGCGCGGCTGGCACCAGTCTTGCGTTAAGCAATGCATTGGCATGGAGGCACAGCAATGCAAAAGATGAAGCTGGTGGTGGTGGGCAACGGCATGGCGGGCATCCGCGCCGTGGAAGAACTGTTGAAGCTCGCGCCCGAGCTTTACGACATCACGGTGTTCGGCGCCGAGCCGCACCCCAACTACAACCGCATCCTGCTCAGCCCGGTGTTGGCGGGCGAGCAAACGCTGGAAGAAATCGTCCTCAACCCGCTGGCCTGGTACGAAGAGAACCACATTCGCCTGCTCACGGGCAAGAAGGTGGTGCAGATCGACCGCCGCCGCCGCGTGGTGGTGGCGGATGACGGCACTGGCAACAAGACTGAGGCCGAATACGACCGCCTGCTGCTGGCCACCGGTTCGCTGCCGTTCATCCTGCCCGTTCCTGGCAAGGCCTTGCCCGGTGTGGTGGCCTACCGCGACATTGCCGACACGCAGGCCATGATCAGCGCCGCGGCCACCTACAAGCACGCGGTGGTGATCGGCGGCGGCCTGCTCGGCCTGGAAGCCGCCAACGGCCTGGCCAAGCGCGGCATGCAGGTCACCGTGGTTCACCTCATGCCCTGGTTGATGGAACGCCAGTTGGATGAGGTGGCGGCCAAGCTCTTGCAAAAGTCATTGGAAGAGCGTGGCATCAACTTCCTGATGCAGGCGCAAACCGAAAGCCTGCATGCTGGGCCAGATGACCCGAACGGCCGCGTGGCCAAGGTGCGCTTCAAGGACGGCAGCGAAGTGGCGGCCGAGCTGGTGGTGATGGCCGCCGGCATCAAGCCCGACACGGCATTGGCCGAAAGCGCGGGCCTGCATTGCACGCGCGGCATCGTGGTGAGCGACACGCTGCAAACCGTGACCGACCCGCGCATCTACGCCGTGGGCGAATGCGCGGCGCACCGCGGCATCGCCTACGGCCTGGTGGCGCCGCTGTTCGAGCAGGGCAAGGTCTGCGCCAACCACCTGGCGCAATTCGGCATCGGCCGCTACAGCGGCAGCGCGGTGAGCACCAAGCTCAAGGTCACCGGCATCGACTTGTTCTCGGCCGGCAACTTCATGGGCGGCGAGGGCACGGAAACCATCGTGCTGAGCGACCCGATCGGCGGCGTGTACAAAAAACTGGTGATTCAAGGCGACAAACTGGTCGGCGCCTGTTTGTACGGCGACACGGTGGACGGCAGTTGGTACTTCAAGCTGCTGCGCGAAGGCCGCAGCGTGGCCGGCATCCGCGAGCATTTGATGTTCGGCGAATCGAACATCGGCGACACCGGCCACCAGGGCCAGAGCAAGGCTGCGGCGATGGCTGATGCCGATGAAGTGTGCGGCTGCAATGGCGTCACCAAGGGCAGCATCTGCAAGGCCATCAAGGACAAGGGCCTGTTCACGCTGGAAGACGTGCGCAAGCACACCAAGGCCAGCGCGTCGTGCGGCTCGTGCACCGGGTTGGTCGAACAACTCATCATGTTCACCGCCGGCGGCGACTACTCGGCCACGCCGGCCAAGAAGGCCATGTGCGGCTGCACCGAACATTCACACCAGGAAGTGCGCGATGCCATCCGCAAAGACAAGCTGCTGAGCATTGCCCGGGTGCAGGAAACGATGAACTGGCGCACGCCCGACGGCTGCGCAAGTTGCCGCCCGGCGCTGAACTATTACCTGCTGAGCACCTGGCCGAAGCTGGCCAAGGACGACCCGCAAAGCCGCTACATCAATGAACGCAGCCACGCCAACATCCAGAAAGACGGCACCTACTCGGTGATTCCTCGCATGTGGGGCGGCGAAACCAATTCGTCTGAGCTGCGGCGCATTGCCGATGTGGTGGACAAGTTCAAGGTGCCCACCGTGAAAGTGACGGGTGGCCAGCGGATCGACTTGTTGGGCATTCGCAAGGAAGACCTGCCCGCCGTGTGGCAAGACCTGGGCATGCCTTCGGGCCACGCTTACGCCAAGGCTTTGCGGACGGTGAAGACCTGCGTGGGCAGCGAATGGTGCCGCTTTGGCACGCAAGACAGCACGCAAATGGGCAAGGACCTGGAACGCGCGCTGTGGCGCATGTACGCGCCGCACAAGGTGAAGCTGGCTGTGAGCGGCTGCCCGCGCAACTGCGCTGAAAGCGGCATCAAGGATGTGGGCGTGATCGGCGTCGATTCGGGCTGGGAGATCTACATTGGCGGCAACGGCGGCATCAAGACCGAGGTGGCGCAGTTCCTGGTGAAGCTCAAGACCAGTGCCGAGGTGCTGGAATATTCCGGCGCTTTCTTGCAGCTCTACCGCGAAGAAGGCTGGTACCTGGAACGCACCGTGCACTACCTGGCCCGCGTGGGCATGGCGCACATCAAGCAGCGCGTGGTGGAAGGCGCTGCCTCGCGCCGCGAGCTGTGGGAGCGGTTGCAATTCGCGCTCGATGGCGAGCCCGACCCCTGGTTTGAGTTCGAGGCCGCGGCGGTGGATGCGCGGCAGTTTGACGCCATTACCGTTTGAGATCAGCCCATGACACACTGGCAATTCATTTGTTTGGCTGAGGACATTCCTTTGAAGGGTTCACGCCGCGTGCACCGCAGTGAGGGCCCCGACATCGCGCTGTTCCGCACCGGCGATGGCGAGGTGTTTGCGCTGCTCGACCGCTGCCCGCACAAGGGTGGGCCATTGAGCCAGGGCATCGTCTTCGGCCGCCACGTGGCCTGCCCGCTGCACAACTGGGCCATCTCGCTTGAAGACGGCCAAGCCCGCGCGCCCGATGCCGGCTGCAGCGTGAAGTTTGCGGTGCAGGTGGCGGGCGGGCGGGTGATGCTCGACGCCATCGAGATCAAGACTCTCGGCCTGTCAACGTTACCCATCACTGGCACGGCGGCTTGCGCCTGACCTCGCGGCGATGAGTGAGCCGCTGCGCGAAACCAGGTCCACCTGCCCCTATTGCGGCGTGGGCTGCGGCGACATTGCCACGCCCGACGACAAGGGCGGTCTCGGCATCAAGGGCGACCCCGAGCATCCCGCGAACCGGGGGCGGCTGTGCGTCAAGGGCGCGGCTCTGGGCGAAACGGTGGACACCACAGGGCGGCTGCTGACGCCAAGGATCAACGGCGCGCAGGCGTCGTGGGACGCAGCGCTTGACCTGATCGCCACGCGGTTCCGAGACACCATCGCGGCGC
>JAYUQE010000203.1:0-1743 GCA_043756905.1 Burkholderiales bacterium
GTTGTTCAACCGGCCGGACTATAACTTTCGGCTTGATGGGAACGAGGGCGAGCCCGACGGCAGCGAGCGCGTGAGCATCACCACCCGGGCGCGCGGCACGGCGCTCGATTTGATCGTGGCCGAGGCCATGATCCTGGCCAACAGCACTTGGGGCGCCCTGCTGCATGACTGCGGCGTGCCCGGCATCTACCGCAGCCAGGCCAGCCTGGCCCCGGGCGTGAAGGTGCGCATGGGCGTGCGCCCGGCGCCGCATGCCGGCATGGGCGTGGCGCAGTACACCTGGGCCACATCGCCGTTGCGCCGGTATGTCGATCTGGTGAACCAGTGGCAGATCATTGCCTGCGCGCGCCATGGCCGCACTGCGGCGCTGGCGGCACCGTTCAAGCCCAAGGACGCGGCGCTGTTTTCGGTGATCTCGGCCTTCGACGCCGCGTACAGCTCGTATGCCGACTTCCAGCGCGGCATGGAACGCTACTGGGCGCTGCGCTGGTTGCAGCAGAACGATGTCAACGAACTGTTGGCCAGCACGATGAAAGACGGGCTGGTGCGCGCCGACGAGCTGCCCTTGGTGTTCAAGGCCCTGGGCAGCGAGAGCCTGCCGCGCGGCACCCGCGTGCGCGTGCGCATCACGCAGATCGACTTGCTCACGCTGGACCTCCACGCCAACCTGGCCGAGACCCTGACGGCCGCGGCTGGCGCTGGCGCTGGCGTTGGCGAGGGCGACGACGCTGCGGCCGAGGATGACGCCGAGCCGGCCGGCGCGTTGACGCTGGCCATCGACACCGCCGCGCAGACCAGCCCCGAAGCCGGCGAAGGCGCGCCGGGCAGCCCGCCCTGAGGCCAGGATGAGCCTACCCGGCCACCCTGTGGGCGAATTGACCGCAATGCGAAGTATGGAGGTTCCCTGGTGACCGTTTGGCGCCGGCTGACGGCCCTGCACTGGGCGTTGCTGTTCTCAGTGGCCGTGCATGCCGCGCTGCTGACGCTGCGCGTGCTCGACCCGGTACGCTTCAACCGCATCTTCGAAGACACGCCGCTTGAAGTGGTGCTGGTCAATGCGCGTACCAACGAAGCACCCACCCAGGCCCAGGCCTTGGCGCAGGCCAATCTGGCCGGCGGCGGTGATGCCGACAAGGGCCGGGCCACGTCGCCGCTGCCCAACTCGGCGCAAATCGAAATGGGCGATTCGGCCGACACGGCGCGCGCGCACATCGCGCAATTGCAGCAGCAGCAACAGCAACTGCTGGCGCACATGCGCCGCGAACTGGCCTTGCTGCCGCCGCCCGACCCGGCGCGCGAAGCCGCCACGGCCAAGGAGCAGGAACAAGAGGAACGCCGGCGCCAGTTGCTGCGCATGCTGGCGGCGATTGAAAAGCGGGTGAACGAGGAAAACGCCCGGCCGCGCAAGCGCTACATCGCGCCGTCCACGCGCGAGGCCACCTATGCGCTGTATTACGACCTGCTGCGCCGCAAGATCGAAGACCGCGGCACGCGCGACTTCCCCGAGCAAGCGGGCAAGCGCCTGTACGGCGAACTGATCATGAACCTTACCGTCGACGCCGCAGGCCGCCTGGTGGACACCGACATCGTGCACAGCTCGAAAAACAAGGCGCTCGACACCCGGGCCGTGGCCATCGTTCGCGCTGCCGGCCCGTTCGGCGACTTCAGCCCCGCCATGCGCGCCGAGGCCGACCAGATCGTCATCACCTCGCGCTTTCGCTTCACCCGCGACGACGGTCTGGA
>JAYUQE010000204.1:0-12714 GCA_043756905.1 Burkholderiales bacterium
TGCTCATGTGCAGCGAGGCCACGATGCCCTGCATTTGCTCCAGGGTCGGGCGTTTGACGGTCGACATGGTTCCCCCTGGCCCGAAGGCCGCTGTGCTGGCGGGTTGGCGGGTGTGCTGCGCTGGCCTGGTAACCACGGGGTGGGCTGCGGCCGGCACCGCTTTCGGCATGGGCGCGCTGGCCGCTGCCGCCGGGCGTGGTGGTGGCGGCGTTGAGCGTGTTGGTGGTGAAGCCGGTGCGCCGCCGCCGGCACGCGCACTGCGCGCCGGCCCCAGCCCCAGCAGTTCGGCAAACGCACCGCCGCGCAGGCTGTCGGCAGCCATGTCACGCGCCACGCGGCCGCGTTCGATCACCAGCACGCGATCGGCCACGTCGAGCACCAGATCGAGGTTTTGTTCGACGATCAACAGCGACAACTTGTGCGACTGGCGCAACGCGCGCAACTGCGCGCCGATCTCATGCACGATCGACGGCTGGATACCTTCGCTCGGCTCATCCAGCAACAGCAACCAGGGTTGAGGCACCAGCGCGCGCGCCAGCGCCAGAATTTGCTGCTCGCCACCGGACAGCGCGCCGCCGCGCCGGTCGAGCAGCGGGCGCAGACGCGGGAACAGATCGACCACGCGCTCGATGGCCTGCCCTTCAGTCTCGCCCAGCTCGGCGCGCCAGGCCATTTGCAGGTTTTCCAGCACGCTCAGGCCGGGCAGGATGCCGCGCCCCTGCGGCACGTAGCCAATGCCCATGCGCGCGCGCTCGTGCGCCGGTGCGGTGGTCACGTCCACGCCGTCGAGCGCCACGCGGCCGCCGCTGGCCGGCAGCAGGCCGACCAGGGTCTTGAGCAAGGTGGTCTTGCCCATGCCGTTGTGGCCCACGATGCCCACCGCATCGCCTTCGCGCAATTGCAGCGAAATGCCGTGCAGCACGGGCACATGGCCGTAGCCGGCGCGCAGCTCGGCCACCTCGAGCACCAGGTCGCGCTCGGGCGCGGCGCTGGCGGTGCTTTGCGCTGACGTGGCGGGCTGCATTCAGGCCGCCCGGTTGCCGATATAGACCTCGCGCACCCGGGCGTCGGCGAGCACTTGGTCGGTGTTGCCTTCCATCAGCACGGCACCTTGGTGCAACACCGTGACCCGGCCGCCCAGCATGCGCACGAAGTGCATGTCGTGGTCGACCACCACCACGGCGGCGGTTTGGTTGATGCGGCGAATCAAGGCCACCAGGCGTTCGATGTCGGCGCCGGTGATGCCCGCCGCCGGTTCGTCCAGCAACACCAACCAGGGCCGCTGCGCCAGAACCAGGCCGAGCTCGACGATCTGGCGCTGGCCATGCGCCAATTCGCCCACGGCACGCCGGGCAATCGGGCCCAGATCCAGTTCTTCGATCACCCGCTCCACCTCGGCGCGCGTGCCGCCCGGGCCATGGATGCGGCGCGCGGCGAGCCAGATGTTTTCCCACACCGTCAGGCCATTCATCACCGAAGGCACCTGGGTCTTAATGCCCACGCCCAGGCGCACGATTTCATAGGGCCGCCAGCCGGTCACGTCTTGCCCGCGAATGAACACGTGGCCGTGGGCGTGGGTGAGTAGATGCTGCCCGGTGAGGCACTTGAACAGCGTGCTCTTGCCCGCGCCATTGGGGCCGATCAGGCAGCGCAACTCGCGCTCGTGCAGCGAAAAATTGACGTTGTTCACCGCCAGCACGCCGCCAAAGCGCATCGACAGGTCGCGGGTCTCGACGACGGCCTCGCTCACCGGGGTACCTTCGTGCTGCGCACTGCGGTGCGAGCCCCTTCGGGCGGCCGGGCGGGGCTCATCGCTCTGCTGCCCCGCTGGGCGGGCGGCGCCGGCGGCTGCCCGATTGGCGGCTGCGCCCGGCCACGGCCTGGTCGCGCCGGCTGCGCCAGTGCAGCAGCGAAGGCACCAGCCCGCGCGGCAGCAGCAGCACCACGAGTATCAGGATCGCACCCAACACCAGCGAGTTGTCGATCAGTGTTTGCTGGCCCAGCAGCAGCTTCAGCATGCCCAGCAGCACCGCACCCAGCACCGGCCCGATCAACGTGCCCAGGCCGCCGGCCACCACCCAGATGATCACTTCCACCGACTGGCCCAGGCCGAACAGGCTGGGCGTCACGATCTCGGCCCAATTGGCGAACAGGCAACCCGCCAAGCCGGCCATGGCGGCGGTGAGCGAGAAGATCGCCGTCTTGTAGGCCGGCGCGTTGTAGCCCAGCAGTTCGGTGCGCGCCTCGTTCTCGCGAATGCTCAGCAGCACGCGGCCAAAGGCGCTGCCCAGCACCCAGCGCGCTATCAAGTAGCAGCCCAGCAGGCACACCATCACCACGTAATACAGCGCGCTGCCGTGGATCGTGATGCCGGGCTCGCCCGGCACGTTGAGGATGGGGAAGGCCGGTATGCCGTTGAAGCCGCCCAGCCGCGCGCTGCCGATGTGATATGCATCACCGGCCGTGGCGCCCATGAACTTGGCCAGGATGAGCGCGAACACCAGCGTGATCACGCCCATGTAGACATCGCTGATGCGGCCATAGAACATCATGGCGCCGATCACCGCGGCCACCAGCGCGGGCAGCAGCACCGCCAGGATCAGCGCGCCGGTGCTTTCACCCACGTTCATGGCCGTGATCGCATAGGTGTAGGCCCCCAGCCCGAAGTACGCCGCGTGGCCGAAGCTCAAGATGCCGGCATAGCCCCACATCAACCCCAACGACAGCGCGAACAGCGCCCAGATGGCCAGCAGCGTGGGCGTGTTGGTTTCGCTCACCAGCGGCAGCAACAACAGCACCAGCGCGACCAGGATGAACCAGCCCCAGCGCATGTGGCCGGCCGCGGCGAATTCGCGGTTCATGCCGAGTTGCGGAAGAACCGCCCCGTGATGCCCTGCGGCATCAGGCGCAGCAACACCACCGCCAGCGCCAGCATCGCGATCTCGCCGATCACCGGCGTGGAGCCGAACGACACCAGTTGGTTGATCGTGCCGAAGATCACCGAACTCGACAGCGTGCCGGCAATCACCGCCGTGCCGCCGGTGATGACGGTGATGAAGGCCTTGGCGATGTAGGCGCCGCCCGATGACGGCAGCAGCCCGGTCAGTGGCGCCAGCACACCCCCGGCCAGCCCCGACAGCGCCGCGCCCGCGGTGAAGGTCCACATGTACACGCTCTTGGGGTTGTAGCCCAGCGACGAAGCCACGTCGGCACTCTGCATGGCGCCGCGCGCGATCAGCCCCACGCGGGTGAAGCGCAGCAGTAGCCACAGGCCCAGCACCAGCAGCACCGTCACGGCGATGATGAACAGGTTGTAGCCGCCCATCTGGAAGCTGCCCAGTTCATAGCCGGGAATCGGCGCGGGTACGCTGACCGCGGTGTTGCCGAAGATCAGCGTCACCAGCCCGACCATCAGCAAAGACAAGCCCCAGGTGGCCAGCATGGTGTCGACCATGCGGCCATACAGGTGGCGCACGATCAGCCGTTCCACCACCAGCCCGAACACCGCCACTAGTAGCGGCGACAGCACCAGCATGGCGAAGTAGATGTTGATGCCTGCCTTGGCGCAGGCGATGGTGGTGTAGCCGCCGATCATCACGAATTCGCCATGCGCCAGGTTGATGACACGCATCATCCCGAACACCACCGCCAACCCCGCGCTGGTGAGCGCGAGGAAGGCGATCATGTAGACGATTTCGAGCGCGACGACGGCGGCGTAGTCCATGCGCCCGCGCCGCTCAGACTTTCACTTCGTACTGCTTGTTGTCGTCGGGGTTCGCGGCCAGGTTGCAGCTCTGCGCCGTGTCGGCAGGCGGGCGCGCCTTGAACTGCTGCTTGATGGTGAGCTTCTGGCCCTTCACTTCCATCACGTTGATGTCGAGGATGGCGTGGTGTGTCTTCGGGTCGAGCGTGACCGTGCCGGCCGGGCCCTGGATGCTGACGCCCGATTCGATCGCGGCCAGCATCTTGGCGCGGTCAAGCGAGCCGGCCTTCTTCACGCACGCGGCCCAGAGCATGATGCCCTGGTACTGCGAGACCGCAATCTCATGCACGCCCTTTGAATCGCCAAAGCGCTTCGCCCACTTGGCCAGGAAGTCCTTGTTGGCCGGGATGTTCGCTTCCTGGCTGTAGTTGCCGGCAATCAAAATGCCGTCGCCCTCAGCGGCTGACAAGGCCAGGTGCTCGTTGCCCACGCCGAATGTGGTGGAGCACAGCGGGATCTTCTTGTTCATGCCCGAAGCGGCCCACTGGCGGAAGAACGACATGTGCGCCCCGCCCACCAGCGCGGCCGACACGAAGGTGGGCTTGGCCTGCTGGATCTTGGCAATGGTGGACGCAAAGTCGGCCACGTCGAGCGGGAAGAAATCAGTCGCCAACACGCTGCCCTGGCGCTGCTTGATGTAGTGCGCCAACCACTTGGCAGTGATCTGGCCGTAGTTGTAGTCGGCCGCCAGGATGTAGGCCGACTTGCCCCATTGCTTCATCGCCACATCGACGATCGGCTCCACCGCCTGCGCCGGCGTGGTGCCGGTGCACACGATGTTGCGGTCGCACACGCCGCCTTCATAGAGCACGTTGTAGAAGTACAGGGTGTTGGCGCGCCTGAAGGTCTGCCGGATTGCTTCGCGCGAGGCCGAGGTGATGCCGCCGTGCACCACATCCACCTTGTCGTCGCGCGACAACTGCTGCGCGTACTTGGTGTACAGCGCGATGTCGGACTGGGAGTCGTATTGCTTGACCTCGATCTTGCGTCCCAGCAGGCCGCCGGCGGAGTTGATTTCTTCGGCCGCCAGCAAGGTGGCCTGCACCATGGGTTTGCCATAGGCGTCGAGGTTGCCGGAGTTGTCGAGCACCGAGCCCAGCTTGATGGGCGCGCCTTGTGCCAAGGCAAGTTCAAACGGTATCGAAGACCCCAGCGTGGCCAGGCCGGCCGTCGCGCCGGTGGACGCAAGGAAGTGGCGACGGGTGGTGCTCATGAAGTGGTCTCCTTGATGGACAGGGGGTGGATCGGCGAGAAAGGTGGGGGGTGGGCAGGGCGCGGGGCGGGCGCACCAACGGTGGCATCAGGTGCGATCGGTGTGTGGGGCCCCACTGTCGGGCTTGGGCGAATTCGACATGTCCACCGCCGCGGAGAAATCAACACCGATCTGGTCGCCGATGCTCTTCAACGCGGGCAGTTGCAGGGCCATGCCCAGGATGCTGTCCATCACCTGCGTGACCGGCGCCTTGCCACCGCCGTTTGCATCCCCACCACCGGCCGGGCCGCCGCCGTTGCTGGCACCGAAGCCGGTGACCTGGTGGATGCGAATGCTGTCGATCTTCTCCACCGGCTTCATCATCTGCGAGACGATTTCGGGGATGCGGTCGAGCCGGTACTTCTCGAGCTTCATGCGCAGCAGCGGCTCGGACAACGAATTTTCGGCCGCGATCATGGCGCGCGAGCCTTCGGACTCGGCCAGCAAACGGGCACGCTCGGCATCGGCACGCGTGTAGATCGCTTCCGATTCCGACTTGGCGCGCTTGAGCAGCACCACTGCCTCGGTGGCCGCATTGGCTTCGGCCACCGCGCCCGATTCGGCCACGCGCTTCAACGCGATTTCGTGCGAGCGCTCGGCCACTGCACGCTCGCGTTCGGTCTGCACCTGTTCCTGCGCCAGGATCACATCCAGGCGCGCCAGTTCGGCGTGGGCCTGCGCGCGCGCCTCTTCAGCATGCTTGCCCGAAAGCTGAATGGCACTGTCTGCCTTGCGCACCTCGGAATTGAGCTGCGCTTCGATCTCCAGGCGGCGCAACTCGCGCTGCTTTTCAATCTCGCGCACCCGCGTGTCTTGTTCGCGCCCGATGCGCGCGCGCTCTGAAGCTGCCATCGCCGACTCGCGCGCCTGCGTCGCTTCAGCGTCACTGCCGGCCTTGATCTTGTCGATTTCCAGACGCTGGTTGATCTGCGCCTGCTCTTCTTCCTGGCCCAGGCGCAGGCGCTGCTTGGTAGCTTCAAGCTGGGTCTGGCGCACGGAGATGTCGGCATCGGCCTCGACCTCGGCGCGCTTTTTCTTGTTGACCGCAATGATCTCGGCCAAGCGCCGCATGCCCACCGCATTGAAGGCGTTGTTCTCGTCCAGCGAGGCGAAGGCCGCCTGGTCGAGCCGGGTGAGCGACACCGAATCGAGCAAGATGCCGTTTTGCACCAGGTTGTCGCGCAGCAGCGCCGAAATGGCGGCCACGAACTCGGCCCGCTTTTCATGCAGCATGTCCATGCTGCGGCTGGCCGCGATGGCTTGCACCGAATCGATGAAGCGCCCTTCGAGCAGGTTGCGAATGCCTTCGGGGGTGAAGGCCTTGGAGCCCAGCGCCTGTGCCGCGGTGGCCACGCCCTCGATGCTGGGCTGCACGCGCACGTAGAACTCAAGCTCCACATCGACCCGCATGCGGTCTTCGGTGATCAGCGACTTCTCGCCCGCGCGGCGCACCTCCACGCGCAAGGTGCGCATGTTGATTTCGTCAACCTTGTGCAGGAAAGGCAGCGCCAGGCAACCACCGGCGATCAGCACCCGCTGGCCGCCGAAACCCGTGCGGATGATCGCCACGTCGCGGCTGGACTTGCGATAGAAGCGACTGAGAAAGATCACCACCACGGCGATCACGACGATCGCGATGATGATTCCGAACAACCAGGCAAGCACAAGCATGGTCGGCCCCGAAGTCGGATGCAGTGTTGAGCACTCGATACTCAGGTCGCAGGCCCTGCCAGTCCAATTGGTACTTTCCAGGGCAGGCGCCAACCCGTGCGATCCGAGCAACGGTCACACGAAAAGTGGGCGCCCGCGCGAGACCTGCTGTGCGCGCAGCAAGCTCGAAGATGGTCGACCCCGAACCGCCGCCGAGCGCTTACCTCACCAACGCGCCGTAGACCAGGCTCTTGTAGAGCATGCGCGTTTGCACGCGGGTTGAAGGCCCCTGCGCCATGAAGATGCCGACCAGCTTTTCCTTCGGGTCGATCCAGAAACTCGTGCCCCAGGCGCCGGCCCACATCGCGTCACCCTTCGACCCCGGCGCCCAGCCCATGCCTTCGTCCAGCCGCACGCCGTAACCCAGCCCGAAACCGTAGCCCGGGCCGGTGGTGGCGACGGTGCTGCCGGCCATGCCGACGATGTGGTTGGACAGCATCAGCTCAACAGTCTTGCGCGAGAGGTAGCGCTTGCCCTCAAGCTCGCCGCCGTTGACCATCATCTGGCCATAGCGCAGGTAGTCCGCCGCCGTGCTCACCAACCCCGCGCCGCCCTTGAAGTAGCTCTTGCCCAGCGGGTTGTAGTGGTGGCGATACTGCTTGAGCATGCCGGCCTTGAGCGGGTCGCTGTCAAAGGCCTCGGCCATGCGCGGCGTGTTGGCGCCGTCAACCCACCAAGTGGTGTCTTTCATGCCCAGCGGGTCGAACAGCAGCTCCTTGAGCACGGCGTCGAGTGGGCGCTTCGTGACGCGCTCGACGACCAAGCCAACCAGATCGGTGGCGATCGAATATTCCCACATCGTGCCCGGCTGCTGCGACAGCGGAATCTGCCCCAGGTTCTTCAGCATCGCCTCGGTGCTGATGTCTTCTTCGCGCGCTTCGATGTTCAGGTCTTCGTAGAGCTTCTTGATGCGCGGCGAGCGGGTGGCGCCGCCGTACACAAAGCCGCCGCTGTGGCGCAAGATGTCCTGCACCCAGATCGGCCGCGCCAGGGGCACATCGCCCGCGGGCGTTTCCACCTTCAGGTCTTTCAGCTCGGGCAGCCACAAGGTGATCGGGTCGTTAAGCTTGAGCTTGCCTTGTTCAACCAACATCATCGCGGCCGTCGTGACGATCGGCTTGGTCATCGACGCCAGCCGGAACAGGCTGTCTTTTTGCAGCGGTTTGGTCTTGCCGTTGTCCAGGAACCCGTGCGCTTCGAAGTGCACGGTCTTGCCGTTGCGCGCAATCAGCGTCACGGCGCCGGGGATGGCGCCGGCATTGACTTGATCCATCACCGCCGGGGCAATGCGTGCCATGCGTGAAGGCGCGAAGCCTTCCACATCGGCCTCGGCCTGGGCGAACGCGGCGCTGGCCAGGCACAGTGCGGCCAGGCTGAGGGTCGCCGCGCAGGCTGAACGAGCGCCGCGCGGGCGCATGAAGCGGGTGGTTGCCAACATGATGTCTCCTTGGTGAACGGTGTCTTCAAACGCAGCAGATCGCCGCCTGGCGGCGTGCAACTGTAGGCCCAGGTGCCGCACCTGCGCGCCGTCGTGCTGGAACCACGCCGCAAGTGCCTCAAATCGTGATGCCGATCTTGCCGAAGTGCAGCCCCGCCACCTGGCGCTGGAACGCCGCGCCCAGTTGTTCCAGCGGGAAGCTGCCATCCAGCACCGGGCGCAGGCTGGCGTGGGCTGAGTTGCTTCGAAGGTTAGCCTCGATCGCGCGCACCATCGCCAACTGATGCACGCGGCTGCCCACCGTCACACCCTGCAAGCGGATCTGGTTGGCCATGATGCGCACCGTGGAGACATTGCCAGCGGTGCCGGCCAACACGCCGATCATGGCGATGTGCCCGCCCATGCGGCAAGCGGTGATCGACTGGCCCAGCGTGTCGGCGCCGCCGATTTCCACCACATGGTCCACGCCGCGCCCGCCGGTGAAGGCCTTGGCCGCGCTGCCCCATTTGGGCTGGCTCTTGTAGTTGATCACATGGTCGGCGCCCAGCGCGCGCAAGCGCTCCAGCTTCTCGTCTGACGACGAGGTGGCGATGACCACGGCGCCGGCCGCCTTGGCGAATTGCAGCGCGAAGATCGACACGCCGCCCGTGCCCTGCACCAGCACCACATCGCCCGGCTTGAGCGGGCCGTCCACCACCAGCGCGCGCCAGGCCGTGAGGCCTGCGCAGGGCAGGGTGGCGGCCTCCAGGTGGCTGAGGCCGGCCGGTGCGCGCGTCAGCGCCATGGCCGGCACGGTAACCACTTCGCAGGCATAACCATCGAGGTGATCACCGGGCACGCTGGCCGCCCGCTCGGGCGTGAGCTCGCCGTCGTGCCAGTGGTGGAAGAAGGTGCCCATGACCGCGTCGCCCACCTTGAAAGTGTTCGAGGCATCGGCCAAGGCGCCCGGCAGCGCGGGCCCGAGTGCCAGCACTTCGCCCGCACCATCAGACATGGGAATGCGCCCCGGCGCCGTGGGGATGCCGCCGTTCACCACCAGCAGGTCGTGGTAGTTCAGTGAACTGGCACGCGCGCGCACCTGCACCTCGCCCGGGCCGGGTGCCCGCGGCTCGGCCTGGCCCAGGGTCAGTTGATCAATGCCGGCCGGCTGGCCCACTCGCATCACACGCATGGCGTCTCCTTCACTGGTTGGGTCGGGGTCATTGTCTGGCGTGCAACCTGGCACCTCAAACCAGGTGTCAGGGTCTTCGCCCGGGCTCACTCCGTTCGTGCCCGGGCCCGGCCAGCGCGCGCTTCAAACGCCCACCACGGTGACACCGCCGTCAGCCATCCACAGCGCACCGGTGACGTAACTGCTCTGGCTTGAAGCGAGAAACGCCACCACGTTGGCGATCTCGGCCGGCTCGCCAAAGCGGCCCAGTGGCGTGAGGCGCTGGCGTTGTGCCAGCGTGGCAGCGTCGAAGTTGGCCAGCGCGGCCGGCGTGGCAATGGTGCCCGGCGCCACGGCGTTGACGCGGATGCCATGGCGTCCCAGTTCGGCCGCCGCCGCGCGCGTGTAGCCCGCCACGCCGGCCTTCAGCGCGCAGTACACGCTGGAGTTTTCAAAGGTCTGCACCGCGGCGGCCGAGCTGATGTTGATGATGGCGCCACCACCGCGCCGCTGCATCTGCGCCGCCGCGGCCTGGGTGGCCCAGATGATGCCTTTCAGGCCCACGCCGAGGATGCGATCCACCGTCTCTTCGTCGCTGGCCTCGATCGACTGGTAGCGCACCCACACCGCGTTGTTCACCAGCACCGCAATCGGCGCACCCAACTCGGCCTCGATGCGCGCGAAGGTCTCGTGCACGGCGCCGCGCTGGCCCACGTCGACCACGAACGGGCTCACGTCCAGCCCGGCGGCGCGCATCTCGGCGGCGGCCGCGGCCGTGCGGTGCGGGCTGACATCGACGCAGGCCACGCGGGCGCCATCGCGCGCCAGGCGTTCGGCAATCGCCCGGCCAATGCCGCGCGCCGCGCCAGTGACCACGGCCACTTGGCCGGCCAGGCTGTCTGGGTGGTTGCTCATGCCGATCACCCTCTCATTTCCATCGTTAGCCTTCCGTCACCCGCGCCGGCCGCGCTCCAGGGCCAGGCGCAACAGGGGCAGGCGGTCATCGCCAAAGTACATGTCGCTGCCGTTCAGGTAGTACGTGGGCGAGCCGAACGCGCCGCGTGCAATTGCCTCTTCGACATTGGCGCGCAACGCGGCCTTGGCCTGCGGCTGGGCGATGCTGGCCAGCAGGGCTGCGGCGTCCACGCCCACGGCCTGGCACAACTCGGCGATCACGGCATCTTCGGAGATCAGCCGCTGTTCGCCGAAGTAAGCCTGGAAGGCAGCGCGAGCAAACGCGACCAGCTTGCCTTGCGGTTCGAGCACGATGCAGGCGCGCATCACACCCACGCTGTTCACCGGGTGGCCGCGCGGCGGAAAGTGCAGCGTGATGCCCGCTGCGCGCGAGCGGTCGGCCAGGTCTTTGATCGCGTAGTCAATCTTGCGTTGCGGCAGGCGCGGCTCGCCGTTGGCCTTGAAGAATTCGATTCCGGGGTTGACGGCGTTGAAGATGGCACCCACCAGGATCGGCCGCCAGACGATGCGCGCACCGAACTCCGCCGCCAGGGGCTGCAGGTTCTCGAACGCCAGGTAGGTGTACGGGCTGGAGCAATCGAAGAAGCATTCGATCGTCGGCACCGGCTGGTCGGTATGGTCTTGCGTCATGCCACCGCCTCATTCACCTTTCCACACCGGCGAGCGCTTGTCCATGAAGGCGGCCACGCCTTCCTTCACGTCGGCCGTGGTCTGCACCAGCGTGAGGTAGTGGCGCAGCAGGCCGATGGCCTGCATCAAGGGCAGGTCTTGTTGTTCATGCAAGGCCTGCTTGCCGAGTTGCAGCAACAGTGGCGATTTGCTCGCCACCTTGGCCGCCCACTGCGCCACGGTGGCGTCGAAGTCTTCCGCCGGCACCACCAGGTTGACGATGCCCAGGGCCTGTGCTTCCTCGATGGGCATTTGTTCGCCCATGAAGCACAGCTCGGCCAGACGTTTACGCGGCATGTTGCGCTGCATCAGCGCCGACAGCATGAACGGGAACACGCCCACGTTCACCTCGGGCGTGCCGATGCGCACGCCTGCCTTGGCCACCACCATGTCGCAGGCCAGCACCAGGCCCAGGCCGCCGGCCAGCGCATGGCCACCCAGCGCGCAGATCACGGGCACCTTGAGCTGGCCCATGCGTTGCACGAAGCTGCCCAGGCTGCCGTTGCGCCGGTGCTTGCTGAGCACACTCTCATCGGTCGCAAAACCGCCCAGGTTGCCGCCGGCAGAAAAGATCGACGCATGCGCCGAGCGCAGCACCACGCAGCGCGCGGCGGCGTCGGCGTTCACCCGGTCCAGCGCCGCCAGCAGCCCGCCCATCAGCGCTTCATCGAGCGCGTTGCGCTTGTCGGGCCGGTTCAGCACCAGCGTGACCACGCCTTGCTCGTCGCGCGTGTACAGCACGGCATCGCCGGGCGTGGAAGTGTCTGTGCTCATCGTTGAACCGCCCATCAAACCATGGTCAGGCCGCCGCTCACCGAGAGCGTCTGGCCGGTGATGTAGCCCGCGCCCTCGCCGGCCAAAAAGGCCACGGCCGCGCCGATGTCTTCAGGTTCACCCAGGCGGCCGATGGGCACGCCGCGCTTCATGGCTTCCATCACCTTGGCCGAGTCTTCGCCCTGCACGGCCTGCTGCAGGCCCGGGGTGTTGGTGGGGCCGGGGCAGACCGAATTGGCGGTCACGCCCTTGCGCGCCACTTCGCGCGCCAGGGCCTTGGTGAAGGCAATGATCGCGCCCTTGGCACCCGAGTACACGGCTTCAAGCGACGAGCCAACGCGCCCGGCGTCGGAGGCGATGTTGATGACGCGGCCCCAGCGCCGCTCAAGCATGCCGGGCAGCACGGCGTGCGTCAGGCGCAGCGTGCCCAGGTAGTTGATGTCGACGATCTTCAGCCACAGCGCTTCGTCGGTGGCGATGAAGGGCTTGAGCTCGTCCCAGCCGGCGTTGTTCACCACGGTGTCGATCGCTCCCAGCTCGGCCGTCACGCGCGCCACCGCGGCCTTGACCATGTCGCTGTTGGCCACGTCGAGCGGCACGAACAAGGCGCGGCCGCCGGCTTGCTGAATGAGCGCCACCGTCTCGCTCGATTCGGCCTCGCGCAAGTCGGCCACACCCACGGCGTAGCCGGCGTTGGCCAGCGCCAGCGCGATGCCGCGCCCGATGCCGCGGCCCGCGCCGCTGACGATGGCCACACGGGGGGTGCTGTGCAAGGTCATGCCAAGTCCTCTTGTTCAGGTTGCCGGTGATCACTTCAGTGCCAGCCTGCTTCAGCGTGCACGCACCAGTATCGTCCGAAGCAGCACTCAAGCACCGGCGCGCAGCATTCTGGTTCCCCCGGTGGCAAGCTGAACCCTGCTTGGGCACCAGGCCCCTATGCCAGGCCTTGCCCAGCACTTCCCCGACAGCTACGGTCACGCCCG
>JAYUQE010000205.1:0-12699 GCA_043756905.1 Burkholderiales bacterium
CGAATTGGCCCGACAACGAAACCCACTGCGCTGGTCAACCCAGACCCGCGACTGGCGCTTCATCGACATCGTTCATCTCAACCCTGACCGCCCTCAAACCAAGGAGGCCAAAGCCGTGCGAACCGCGGCTTGATTTGAAGAACTAATGCGACAACTGGCTTGACAGCTACCGTTGGTGTCAAGAACGATCCTCAACCCGCGCCCTTGCTGGTCACCTGGTTGGTTAATGCGGCGGCCTAACGCGCACGCCGTTCGGCACGCGCGGCCTTGACCTCGGCGGCAATCTCGTCTTCGCTAATAGGCTCCACGCCCGCGGTCTCAAGCGCCGGCGCGATGGCCAGCAGGCGGTCGATCGCCGCATGCTTCTTGGACTTCGCCGCCAGGAACTCCACAAAGTCTTCGACCTCAGCTACCTGCTGCGGCGACAGTGCCCTGATCTTGGAAATCAGGTTCTGCTCAACAGTCGCGTTCATTGAAGCGCTCCTTCACATTGCAACGGTCGTCGCATCAAGTCTACCGATTACTCAACCCCATCCCCCGCGCAATCACCTCCTTCATCACCTCGCTGCTGCCACCGTAGATGCGCTGCACGCGAGCATCGGCATAAGCCCTTGCAACCGGGAATTCCCACATGAAGCCGTAGCCGCCGTGCAGTTGCAGGCATTCGTCGATGATCTTGCATTCGATCTCGCTGCACCACAGCTTGGCCATGGCGGCGGTGGCAGCGTCAAGCTTGTCTTGCAGCATCAGTTCAAGGCATTTGTCAACGAACACGCGCCCCACCTGGCACTCGGCCTGCGCCTCGGCCAGCTTGAAGCGGGTGTTTTGATACGCGCCCAGCGTGGTGCCGAACATCTTGCGCTGCTTCACATGCTCAAGCGTGTGGTCGATGATGGCCTGGGTCTTGGCGATGGCACCCACCGCGATCTGCATGCGCTCCCAGGGCAGTTGCTCCATCAGGCAGGCGAAGCCGCGGTTCTCGAAGGCTTGGCCGCCGAGCAGGTTTTCGGCCGGCACTTTCACATCGCTGAAGAAAAGCTCGCTGGTGTCTTGCGCTTTGAGACCCAGTTTCTTCAAACGTTTGCCCTTCTCGAAGCCGGGCATGCCGCGTTCCACCACCAACAAGCTGGTGCCCTTGGCGCCGGCGGCGGGGTTGGTCTTGGCCACCACGATCACCAAGTCAGCATGCCAGCCGTTGGTGATGAAGGTCTTGCTGCCGTTGAGCAGGTAATGGTCACCGTTGCGAATGGCCGATGTCTTCACGCCTTGCAGGTCAGAGCCCGCGGCCGGCTCGGTCATGGCGATGGCGCCGACGATTTCGCCCGTCGCCAGGCGCGGCAGCCAGCGCGCTTTCTGCTCATCGGTGCCATAACGCAAGATGTAAGGCGCAACGATTTCGGTGTGCAATGAAAAGCCGATGCCGCTGAAGCCACCGATGGCCAGCTCTTCCATCTGCGCCACCGAATACAGCTTGTCGGCCGCCGAGCCGCCGTACTCGGGCGGCATGCTCATGCACAAAAAGCCGTTGGCACCGGCCTTGCGCCAGACCTCGCGGTCGACAAAACCCTGGTCTTCCCACTGCTCGTGGAAGGGGGCAATTTCCTTGTCGATGAAGCGGCGAAAGCTGTCGCGAAAGGCTTCGTGCTCGGGGCTGAAAAGCTGGCGTTCGATCATGGTGAATCCCGGGTGGCAAACATGGCAGGCGTGGCGGGGAATGGTAGCCTCGCCACCGGCCCTTCACTGCCACCGGGATGACCACCGTGAACACCTCGAGCATGACCCCCAGCGCCAGCAACGACGCCCGATTCCACCTGCACCCGTACACGCAGTTGCGCCAGCTTGAAGAGCAGGGCCCACTGGTCATTACCCGAGGCGACGGTGTGTTTGTGTTCGACGAGCAGGGCAACAAGTACCTCGAAGGCATGGCCGGGCTGTGGTGTGCCTCGCTGGGCTTCAGCGAAAAGCGCCTGGCCGATGCCGCCACGCGGCAGTTGAACACCCTGCCCTACTACCACTCGTTCAGCGGCAAGGTGGCCGGGCCGGTGGCCGAGCTGGTGGCCAAGCTGGTCTTGCTGGCGCCCACGCCGGCCTTGCGCGCCGGGCGCGTGCTGTTTGCGAACTCGGGCTCCGAGAGCAACGACACCGCGTTCAAGCTGGTGAAGTATTACCACAACGCCATCGGCAAGCCTGCCAAGAAGAAGATCATTGCGCGCGTGAAGGGCTACCACGGCGTCACCGTGGCTGCTGCCTCGATGAGCGGCCTGGCCAGCATGCACCAGCACTTTGATTTGCCGCTGCCCGATGTGGTTCGTGTGGGCTGCCCGCACGCCTACCAGTACGCCCTGGCCGGCGAAAGCGAAGACCAGTTCTGCGACCGCCTGGTGCGCGAGCTGGAAGAGACCATCGCAAGCGAAGGCGCGCACACCATCGGCGGCTTCATCGCCGAGCCGGTGCAGGGCGCGGGCGGCGTGGTCATTCCGCCCGCCGCCTACTGGCCGCGCATTCAGGCGGTGTTGAAGCAGCACGAAATCTTGCTGATCGCCGATGAGGTGATCACCGGCTTTGGCCGCCTGGGCGAACGTTTCGGCAGCACGGTGTTCGGCATGCAGCCCGACATGCTCACCGTGGCCAAGATGCTCACCTCGGCCTATGTGCCGATGAGCGCGCTGTATGTCAGCGATGCCATCTACCAAGCCGTGGCCGACACCTCGGCGGCGGTGGGCACCTTTGGCCACGGCTACACCTACAGCGGCCACCCGCTGGCCTGCGCCATGGCGCTTGAAACGCTGCGCATTTATGAAGCTGACGACACGCTGGGCCATGTGCGGCGCGTGGCCCCGCGCATGCAGGCCGGGCTGAAGCGGTTTGAAGGCCACCCAATCGTGGGCCATGTGCGCGGCATGGGCCTGATCGGCGCCATCGAGCTGGCGCAAGACCCGGCGCAACGCAAGCCGTTCGACCCCGCTCGCGGCGTGGGTGCCTACCTGGTGAAACGGGCGCAGGCGCATGGCCTGATCACGCGGGTGTTGATGGGTGATGTGATCGCCCTGTCGCCGCCGTTGATCATCACCGAGGCGGAAGTCGACTTCGCGCTGGCCGCACTGGGCCAGGCGCTGGAAGACACCCACGCCTGGGTGCGCGGCGGCTGAACGCAGCGCATGCAAACCGTCTATGAAGCCGCGAGTGCGGTGGAGGCGCACATGCTGCAAGACGTGCTGAAGCAGCAGGGCCTGACGGCGCTGGTGCTGGGTGAACACCTGCAAGGCGGCGTGGGCGAGCTGCCCGCAGCCGGCCTGGTGCGGTTGGTGACCGATGACCTGGACGCCGAGCGCGCGCGCCAGCTCATCGCCCAGTGGGAGGCCACGCAGCCGCGCGAGCCCACGCCGCCGCTGCCGCAGCGCGCCGGCTCAAGGGCGAAATGGTTTCTACTCGGCGTGCTGGTCGGCGCTGCCGCTGTGTTCAGCCTGCTGCGCCCGGCCACCAAGGTGGGCGGCATCGACCACCAACGCAACCAACTTCGCGACCACACGCTCGACACCCGGTTACCCCATGGCGCCGTGGGCGGAGTCATGCTCCGCGTCAGCTTGCGGGCGCATGCATCCGGCACGCGGGCATAGGGGTTGCCGTTAACCGGCGCGCTGGTAGGCTGGCCGCCCGCTTTGCATTTCACCCAGGAGCCACGCCATGAACGAAGCCATTGACAAACTCATCAGCATCGCCAAGGAACAAGTCGGCACACGCGAAGACGCGGTGAACAACACCGGCGCGCGCATCGTCGAATACCAGGGTGCCACCTGGCTGCAACCCGGCGCCTGGCCCTGGTGCGCCGCGTTCACCGCCTGGTGCATGCGCGAGCTGCTGCAAGACGAGGCGGTGCGCGACTATCTGAAAACTTACTTCAAGCGCAAGACGCTCACTTTCTCAGAGGCCGAGAAAATGCGCTGCCGCGATGCCAGCGCCTATGGCTGGGAGAAGTGGGCCAGGCAGCTTGGCGTGCAGGTGCTGGGCGAAAACAGCCTGGCCCGAGCCGGCGACTTCGTGGTGTTCGACTTTTCCCACATCGGGCTGGTGGTCGAAGACCAGCCGAAGATTTCTGCCAAGGTGAAGACCATCGAAGGCAACACCAACGGCAAGGGTGAACGCGACAGCACCAGTGGCGACGGCGTCTGGGTCAAGGAACGCGACCGCACCTTGACCAAGAGCTACATTCGCGTCTTTCCAACCTGACGCCGCAGACAAGCCATGCCCGAACCACAGTGGGAAACCGCAGGCAGCAGCCGCATTCCGTTCGCCGTCTACACCAGCGAGCAACTGCACCGGCGCGAGCTCGAACGCTTTTTCTACAAGGCGCACTGGTGCTATGTGGGGCTGGAAGCCGAGGTGCCGAACCCCGGCGACTTCAAGCGCACCAGCATCGGTGAGCGCTCGGTCATCCTCACGCGCGATGAGCAGGGTGTGCTGCATGTCGTTGAAAACGTCTGCGCCCACCGCGGCATGCAGTTCTGTCGCGAACGCCACGGCAACCGCACCGGCTTCATCTGCCCCTATCACCAATGGAGCTACACGCTCAAGGGCGACTTGCAAGGCGTGCCGTTTCGCCGCGGCGTGCGCCAGGGTGCCAAGGTGCAGGGCGGCATGCCGGCCGACTTCAACCCGGCGCAACATGGCTTGACCAAGCTGAAGGTGGCGCAGCGCGGCGGGGTGGTGTTTGCTTCGTTCGACCCTGATGTGGAGCCGTTCGAAGATTACCTGGGCCCAGCCATCGTGACTTACTTCGACCGTTTGTTCAACGGCCGCCAGCTCAAGCTGCTGGGCTACAACCGCCAGCGCATTCCGGGCAACTGGAAGCTGATGCAGGAAAACATCAAAGACCCCTATCACCCGGGCCTGCTGCACACCTGGTTCGTCACCTTCGGGCTGTGGCGCGCCGACAACCAGGCCGAGCTGAAGATGGACGCGCACCACCGCCACGCTGCCATGATCTCGACCCGCGGCAACGCCGGCCAGGCGGGCGAAGTGGCGCAAGTGTCCAGCTTCAAGGCCGGCATGCAGCTGCACGACGACCGTTTTCTCGACATCGTTCCCGAACCCTGGTGGAACGGCCCCACGGCAGTGATGACGACCATCTTCCCCAGCGTCATCTTGCAGCAGCAAGTGAACAGTGTCTCCACGCGGCTGATCATTCCCGACGGCCACGGCCACTTCGATTTTGAGTGGACGCATTTCGGCTTTGCCGACGACGATGAAGCCATGACCCGGCGCCGCCTGCGCCAGGCCAACCTGTTCGGCCCGGCGGGCTTTGTGTCGGCCGATGACGGCGAGGTGATTGAGCTTTCACAAATGGGCTTCGAAAGCAAGCCCGGCCACCGCACGCTGGCCGAATTGGGCGGGCGCGATGTGGGTGACACCGACCACATGGTCACTGAAACGCTGATCCGCGGCATGTACCGCTATTGGCGCGAAGTGATGGCCGACGACCCACCCGCTGAATGTTGAACACCAGCATGAAGCCCGAAGACTTCTTCGCCCTGACCCAGCTCTATGCCGCCTATGCCGCGGCACTCGACGCGCGCGACTGGAACGCCTGGATCGCCCTGTTCACTGAAGACTGCAGCTACCGCCTGGTGCCGCGCGAAAACCATGAACGCGGCCTGCCGCTGGCCACGCTGGGCTTCGAAAGCAAAGGCATGCTGAAGGATCGCGCCTATGCCATCAGCGAAACGCTTTTCCACGACCCCTACTACCAGCGCCACGTGATCGGCGTGCCGCGTTTGCTGAAGGTTGATGAACAAGGCGCCTGGCATGTGGAGGCCAATTACGCGGTGTTTCGCACCAAGCTGTCGAAGCTGACCACGGTGTTTAACGTTGGGCGTTACCTGGACACCATTGTTAACGAAAGCGGTGAGCTGAAATTCGCCGCCAAACTGTGCGTGTACGACAGCGAGATGATTCCCAACTCCATCATTCACCCGATCTAAAAGACCCATCATGAGCGCAGACTGGACAGACGCCGCCGCTGAGCAAGACCTGTGGGAAGGTGCGGGCATCGCCGTAATCGTGCTGGGCCAGGAACTGGCTTTGTTTCGGGTGGGCGATGCGCTGTACGCCACCGACAACCTGTGCACTCACGGCCATGCGCGCCTGTGCGAAGGGTTTGTCGAAGGCCATGAAATCGAGTGCCCGTTGCACCAGGGCCGGTTCGACTTGAAGACCGGCGAGGCCACCTGCGCGCCCGTTACCGAGCCGATCAAGACATACCCGATCCGCATGGAAGGCGGGCGGGTTCAGGTGCGCCTGGGTTGACACCCGGGCGCGGCACGATCCACCTTCATCAACACCTATGACGGAGACAGCCATGAGCGACACCTACGTTCTGGTTCACGGCGCCTGGCACACCGGCGCTGAACTCGAAGCCACGGCCGAACACATTCGCAAGATGGGCCACACGGTGCATTGCCCCACCCTGGCCGGCAACCGCCCCGGCGACAACCGCGCCACCACCGGGCTGATGGATGCCGCGCAATCGCTGGCCGACTACTTGCGCACGAACAACTTGCAAAAGGTGCGCCTGGTGGGCCACAGCTACGGCGGCATGGTCATCACGCAATTGATGACGCTGGAGCCCGCGCGCGTGCAGCGCCTGGTGTACGTCAATGCCTTCGTGCCCAACCCGGGCGAAGCGCTCAACGACATGGTGCCGCCCATGTACGTGGCTCTGTTCGACCAGATCGCCGCGGCCAGCAACGGCGCGGTGGCGCTGCCCTTCGCGATCTGGCGCGAGGCTTTCATCAACGACGCTGACCTGGCCTTGGCCACATCGGCCTACGAAAAGCTCAACCCCCACCCGTACAAGACCTTCACCGACAAAGTGGCACTGACCGAGCCACCCGCGGCCTGGCAAGTGGGCAAGAGCTATGTCAATTGCCAGCAAGACACCGCCTTGCCGCGCAGCCTGCCGTGGCACCCGCGGCTGTCTGAAAAGCTCGGCCTGTTTCGCCTGGTTGAATGCCCGGGCAGCCATGAGATCTGGTTCACCGACCCGGGCACCATTGCACGCGCCATCGTGGCCGCCGGGCGCGACTGAAGCCAGTGCAGTGCCGAGCAGCCTGCGGCTGAAAAGCCGCCGGCCCGCGCCTTCACCCAAGCGGCACCGGCCCTGTGTTGACGACTTGGCGTGTGCCGCGCGCCACCCTTGCGCTACTGCTTGCCGGCGCTTCGGGGCTGGCCTGGCATGCGGCGTGAACCGCAGGCACCCACGCCAGGATGACGTCGATCAGTTTGCGCTGCGCCGCCAGCGCCGTCACCGTGTGATCGATGTCGGGGTGGAACTCACACTTCACCTTGTCGACAAAACTCTCGCTGCGAAACGCATGCCGGAACTGCTTGCCATAGCTGTAGACATCGATCGTTGAGCCGCTGTAGACGAAGAAGACGGCGACTTGGCGCTGCACCAGCGCGTGCAGCTGGCGCACGAAGTCACTGCGCAGCAACGCCGGGCTGGCGCTGTCTTGATCGGCCAGGCCAGGCGCCGCGGCGGCGGCCGGCGGCCCGCTGAAGCGGCCAACGACATTGCGCCACACCTGCGGCCACGATGCAGCGCGAAAGCGCTTCCAACGCCGCACCAGCACGGTCCACGGGCTGCTGAAGGCATCGCCATCAAACAGCAGCGCTGCGGCCACGCGCGGGTCGGCCTGCGCCGCGGCAAACGCAGCCACCGCACCGGAACAGATGCCGAACAAGGCAAAGCGGCGCGCGCCACAGGTGTGTTCGAGCCAGTCCATCGCGCTGCGAATGTCGTGCACGGACTGCTGCTCGAAATCAGCCCCCGAGGTCGAACCCCGGCTGTCGCCGCGGCCAGACAAGTCGAAGCGCAAGCTGGCCTGCCCCTGGGCAGCGAGTGCGCGTGCCAGCTTCACATTCAAGCGGTGCGGGCCCATGCGCGAAACCAGGCCGGCGTTGAACATCAGCCACACCACCGGGGGCGGGCCCGCCGCCGGCAGCGAGAGCACGCCCACCAATGACGATTCCGGGCCAAAGACAACGGGCGTTTCGGTCATGTGGGCAACGCCGCTTGTTGCACCAACAGCGTCAGCGCCTGGGCCGGCACCAGCACGCCGTTGTCTGCGGTGTCAGAGGTCCAGTCGGTGCCGTGCGTGAACGCGATCAGGCGCAAGCGCTGCGGGTCCTGCGCGCACAGCGCGGCCAGGTCGCGGCCATCATCGTCGCCAGGGTCGGCCAGCGCCACGATCGACGCCGGACGGCTTGGCCACTGGCCAGGCTGCGGCCGCAACCCAGCCAACTGCTGGCGCAGCAGTGGCGACACAGCGAAGCCGATGGCCTCGTTGCGGTATTCGGCCGGGTTGCGCAGCAAGTGCGCGGGCAGCGGATCGAGCGGCAAACTGAACGCTGCTTCAAGGCTGGCCGCGTGCCGTTCACGCAGCTGCTCAAGGTAGCGTTGGCCGTCGGTCACCGGGTCCCAGAGCAGCAGGCGCAGCAACGTGGCAGGGGCGCGCTGCGCCGCACGCAGCACCACCGCGCCGCCCAGGCGCATGCCGAACCAGATGGTCTGGGCGCTGCCGCTGCGCGCACGCAGCGCCTGGTCAGCCTCGTGGACGTCGCCGGCCCAGCCGTCGAGGTCAGCGTCCAGGTCGTCACCCATCGAGTCGCCGGCACCGAAGTAGTCGAAGCGCAGCACGGGATGCCCGGCACGGGCCAGGCGCTCGGCCAACACCCACAGCGCACGGTGTGCACGCACCCCTTCCTGGCCAAAGGGGTTGCACAGCACCACGCCGGCCCGCGTTGCGGCACCCGCCGCGCCCGGGTGGTAGATGCCGAACAGGCGCCTGCGCGCTGACCCAAAGCAGAAGGGCTGGATCGAAAGGGTAGACGAACCTTCGCGCCGCAGCGCTTCGGTGTGAGCCCCTTCGGGCGGCCGGGCGGTGCTGATTGACGTACCTTCGCGCCTCAGCGCTTCGGTGCAAGCCCCTTCGGGCGGCCGGGCGGTGCTCATGACAAATGGGCTTTGCTGGTGGGCGTGCGTGAAACCGTCGCAACGGCCGCAAGCATATCGTCCCCGGCCGCCACCGATTCAACGCATACGCTGGCCGGGCCGCCGGGCATGTCGATGGTGATTGTTCTAACCTGCTTCTGCACGCCAGCGTCGATGCTGGCCGGCGCCATGCTCAAGCCGCAACCCACGGCTTTCAAGCAGGCCTCCTTGCGCGTCCAGGCGGTCAGGAAGGCATGCGCTTGATCGCCGCGCGGCGTTTGGTGCAAGGCATCAAGCTCTGCGTGGCTGAAATTCTGCTCGGCAAGCAGCCACAGGTCGTCGATGGGGCGCACAAGCTCCGCGTCCACGCCGACGGGAACGCCCTCGCTGATCGCGATCAACCCATGCGCGCCGCTGTGGCTCAGATTGAACTGCCACGCCGCGCTGGGGCCCAGGCTGGGCTTGCCCTGTGCACTGAGGTGAAGTTCGACCCCTGCCGTCAGCCCGCAATGCCGCCACAGCAGTTGGCGCAGCATGCCGTGGGCGGCGCAATAGCGTTGCGCGTCGCGCGCGAAAACGAACCGGGCGGCACGTTGCGCTTCGCCGGCTGACAACCAGGCCGGCGCCGCCAGCGCAGCGGCATCATCCAAGGCCACGCGCCACAGCCGCACCGGCGCAAAAGGTGCGGCCAGCACGATTCGCCGCTGCCCAAAGTCCAGGTCAGCGCCCCCCCCGGCTGCGCAGCGCAATGGCGACGCGGCGCAGGCGGCCGCACTGCGGCCATGCATCGGGCCGGCGGCGTTGCTCGGTGGGTCTTGGGTCAGGCCGTTCATGTGCTGTGCGGGCGGCATCGTTGCGTGAACGATGCTACGCGGTCAAAGCCGGTCGCCGGGCTGCGAGCCCCCAGCCTAGGGGGCACGATAACCAGGCGATGCAAGGGCCAAGTTAGCATTCCCGCCAACTTTCCAGGGCAGCGTGATGGCGTTCAGGGCGAAGGTTCAGCGTGCGCGGTGGCAAGGCCACCTACTTGCATAGTCAACCGGCCGCTGCATGCGCGCCAGTTCCCGCAGAATTGCGCCATGACGATCACTGGTGGCGCGAACCCGATTGATGCTTCCCGGGCCGCGCGGTGGCATCACCTCAACCAGTCGGCCAACAACAGGCCGCGCCAGCTTCCCCCCACATGGTTCCTGATATGAGCAGCGTGCAGCCTGATGCCATCGACGCCTACCCGCTGTCGCCCACGCAGGCGGGCATGCTGTACCACGCCCTGGGCGATACCCACACGGGCGTGGACATCGAGCAGATCGTCATCACGCTGCGCGAGCCGCTCGACGAACCGCATTTCATGCAAGCGTGGCAGGCGGTGGCGCAACGCCACACCATCCTGCGCACGCGGTTTCGCTGGGAAGGGGTTGACGAATTTCGCCAGGAGGTGGTGGCCAGCGCCGACATGCCGCTGACCAGCGCCGACTGGAGCCGGCTCGAAAGTGGCGCGGTGGCGCAGCACCTTGCGCGGCAACTGGCCAGCGACCGAGCGGCTGACTTCGACCTGCGGCGCGCGCCTGCGATGCGCCTGTTCATCGCCCACTGCGGCGCCGCGGGCACCCGGGTTGTCTGGACGTTTCATCATGCGCTGCTCGACGGCCGCTCCTTCGCGCCCGTGTTGCACGAGCTCTTCACCTGCTACGAGGCCTTGCAACGCGGCCAGGCGGTCCGGCTCGCGGCCGCACGCCCGTATCGGCAGTACATCGACTGGCGCGAGTCACTCGATGAGAGCGCGGCGCAGGCCTACTGGCGCAACGCCTTGGCCGCCTTCCATGCCGCCACGCCGCTAGGCCTGGGCAGTGCCGCACCGAACATGGCGCGCGAGACGGGCGACAACGCCACTTTCAACGCGCACCAGACGCGGCTTTCGCTGGCCGCGGGTGCCGCCTTGCGCAGCCGGGCGGCGCAGCTCGGTGTCACCGTCAACACCTTGCTCATGGCCGCCTGGGCCATTCTGCTGCACCGCTACAGCGGCGAAACCGACATCGTGTTCGGCGCCACGCGCTCGGGGCGCGACCCGGGCTTCGACGCCGATGGCGCCTTGGTCGGCCTGTTCATCAACACGCTGCCGGTTCGCATCCAGGTTGATGGCGACGCCGAGCTGGACGCCTGGCTGCGGGCCTTGCGCGAAACGATGCTGCGCATGCGGCCGTTCGCACACACGCCGCTGGTCAAGGTACAGGCGTGGAGTTCGGTGGCGCGTGGCAAGCCCTTGTTCGACAGCCTCGTGGTCTATGACCATCAGTCGCTGGGCAGCCGCATGCGCGCACTGGGTGGGGCCTGGGCAGGGCGTGAGGTGGAATACATCGGCCAGACCAACTACCCGCTCACCGTGGTGGCCTATGGTGACGATGAATTGATCGTGCGGCTCGAGTATTCGCGCCGCTTCAGCGACGCCGCGGCGCAGCGCATGCTGAGCCACCTCACCCACTTGTTGGCTGGCATTGCGCTGGGCCAAGCCAGGCAGATCAGCGGCCTCACCTTGCTCTGCGCAGCAGAGCGCGCCGCCTTGCTGGGGCAGGGCCAGGCCGTAGCCAGCTTCCCGCGCGGGCCGGCGTTGCATGAACTGTTTGAACGCCAGGCGCAGCGCACACCCCAGGCCGTGGCCTTGATCGCCTTCAGCGCCGCCGGCGAGCGCATCGAACTGAGCTATGGCGAGCTGAACCGGCGCGCAAACGCCGTGGCGCACACGCTGCGCGCATGGGGCGTCGTGCCCAATCAATTGGTCGGGCTGCGCACCGAACGCAATGCCGAACTCGTGGTGGGCCTGCTGGGCATCCTCAAGTCCGGTGGCGCCTACCTGCCGCTCGACCCGGTGTACCCCAGTGAGCGCGTGGCCTTCATGCTCGAAGACGCGGGGGTCAACGTCGTGCTCACGCAGACGAGCCTGAAGGCTGGTTTGACGGGCGTCAGGCTGCTGTGCCTGGACGAGCCCCTGCCCGGCGCCGCCGGCGAGCTGGCCGACCCGATGCGCAGCAGCGGTGCTGACGACCTGGCCTATGTCATTTACACCTCGGGCTCCACCGGCAAGCCCAAGGGTGTGCGCATCACGCACCACAACGTGTGCCGTCTGTTCGCAGCCACCGACCATTGGTACGGCTTCAACGAGCGCGATGTCTGGACGCTGTTCCACTCCTACTCGTTCGACTTTTCGGTGTGGGAACTGTGGGGCGCGCTGCTGCATGGCGGGCGCTGCGTGGTGGTGCCGCTGGATGCCAGCCGCAGCATCGATGACTTCCTGGCGCTGCTCGTGAGCGAACGGGTCACGGTGCTGAACCAGACGCCCACCGCGTTCCGGCGCCTGGTCGATGCCACGGCCGAAGCGCACGCGGACGCACCCGAAAACGCACCCGAAAACGCACCCGCAAACGCACCCGAAAACGCGCTCGCAGACTCGCTCGCTCTGCGTTACGTGATCTTCGGCGGCGAGGCGCTGGAGCTGCAAAGCCTGAGCCCCTGGTTCAAGCGCTTCGGGGACGCCAGGCCACGCTTGATCAACATGTACGGCATCACCGAAACGACCGTGCACGTCACGTACCGGCCCATCACCCGCGCCGACCTGGCGGCCGGCGCAGGCAGCGTGATCGGCGAACCACTGGCTGATCTGAAACTGTACATCCTCGATCCTCAAGGCGAACCCGCGCCGCTCGGCGTGGCGGGCG
>JAYUQE010000206.1:0-12666 GCA_043756905.1 Burkholderiales bacterium
AACACCGAACTGGGTTCGATCATCGAAAGCCCCGAGCTGGCCCGCGAGACCGCCCGCGTGATCGATCTCGACCGGCTGCAAAGCGCCTACCGCGTGCGCTTGGCCGCGGGCGGCCAGGGCTGCGAATGGCTGGGCTTTGACGAAGAAGGCAAGGAGATGGTGCTGACCGAGGAGCCCGACTCCACGCTGTGGACGCGCATCAAGCTCATGCTGTTGCGCCCGCTGGTGCCGGAGGCGCTGCTGTAAGTCACCCTAACCGCCTGTTGCACGCGGCACGATGCGAAAGTGCAGGCTCGGGCAGGCCAGGGCTTGTGCCTGGAATTGATCGCGCACTCGCGCCAGCGGGCGGGCGGCCACGATCACGTCGAACAACACGATCCGCGGCACCAGTTCATAGGGGCCCGGCTGGTTCAACTCGAAGGCCTGGGCCACATTCACCGTGGCGCTGCGCGAGCGTCCGGGGGCCAGGCGTACAAAGTCTGCCGCCAGGGGCTCGCCGCGTTTAACGCTCGGGCCGCGGTAGGGCAGTTCGCGGCCGTCGTGGCGCAGCGCCACATAGGGCGCAAACCAGCCGTCAAACGGTGTGGCCCAGGTCAACACCTGCAGCGGTTGTGCGCCGGTGTTGGTCAGGGTCAGCTTCAGGCGCAGCGGCGCGCCCAAGGCCGCTTGCGCCGGCAGCGTGAGCTGGCAGCGCAGCGCTGCCGGCGGGGCTTGCGCCGCTGCGCTCAAGGCCATGCCCAACCCGGCCAGGGCACTGAGCGCGCGGCGCAAGCGCTCACGGCAATGAAGGCGTGTTCTCGGCAAAGTATTCGTGGTTATCGGCGTTGTCCAGTGCCTGCGCCGGGTTGCTCAGCGCCAGCGCCTTGGCGTTGGTCTGGCCGTAGGCATAGTCGTTGGTGCCGGCCACCACCGTGAAGTGGGTCATCTCATGCACCAGGGTGCCGGCCTTGGAATCGGTGCCCGATGCCGGCGCGTTCCAGAACGCGCCGCACAGGTAGATCTTGTAAGGCTGGCTGGCATAGACATAGGCGTACACGCTGGGCTTCTTGCACTTGCAGTCGAGCACCAGGGCCTGCGTCGAAAAAGCGCTGTGGGTCTTCTGGAAGTGGTCCAGTGCAGTAAGGCGCCCGCTGTTCGAATAGGCACCGAACCAGGTCGTGTAGCGCTGTGAGGCGGGGCTTAACGAGTTCAGGTAACTTGCGGCATTGGCCGAGTAGATGGTGGCGTCGTTGACCGCGGTCTGCAGCGTTGTCTTCTGCGCCGCCGAGCAGTTTCCGGTGTAGCCGACGCTGGCCGCAGCGGGCTGGGGCGCAGCCGGTGCGGGCGCTTTTTCACTGCGCCCTTCCAGCCACAAGTACAGCGTGTCGGATTCGAGCACCGGCGTGCCCTGCCCATGGCCGCCGCGGCCCAGGTACTGCACGGCGTAGCGGCCATTGCGCGCCAGCTCGTAGGCCTGGGTCAGTTCCACCTCATAGCTCAGCGTGGCGCCGGCATCCAGGCGCACATGGTCTGCCGCCGTGGGCCTGGCGCGCTTGAGCAGCGGGCCGGTGTAGGCCACGGGCTGGCCGTCGCGCGTGATGCGGAACAGCGGCGCTTCGACCTCATCGCCCGGCAGCTGCCAGCGCAGCAGGTGGATCGGGTGGCGCGTGAGGTTGGTGACGGCCACGCTGACGACGATGTCGACATCACCGCGAATCACGGGTTGCGCGGCGCTCAGGCGCACGTCCAGGCCGTCGCGCGGCGCAGCCTGCGTACCCAGTGCGCTCAGGGCCAACACCGTGGCGAAGAAGGTTCGAAGCAAGGTGGGCATGGTCAGGCTCCTGGGCGCTGCGGGCGGCGCTGATTGGGGAGCGGCCATTCTCGTCAAGTTTCCGATGCTGGCAAGGGCCAACGTTGCGTGCCCAAGCGCCGCTCGATTAGGGCCAGCGCTCTAGCCGAATAGGCTGCGCACCCCAGAGTGGCTGCCTACACTTTGCCTCGTTCGCTGCCAGGTGTCTTGGTGGCGCCGTTTAACCCACAGCATGAGGTGAACACATGGTCAAGAAACTCAAGAAGATGGCTGAGCAAAAAGCAGCGTCGCCCGCAGGCCTGTTTGACAGCCAACTGGCCGGCGCGGTGAAAGAGCAGGCGCAGCAGATCTGGCTGGCCGGCATGGGCGCGTTTGCCAAGGCCCAGGAAGGCGGCACCAAGGTGTTCGAATCGCTCATCAAGGAAGGCCAGAGCCTGCAACGCAAGACGCAGTCTGCCGCCGAGGACAAGCTCGGTGAAGTCACTGGCAAGATGAGCGCCATGGCCGAAGACGTGAGCGCCAAGGCCGGCCAGCATTGGGACAAGCTCGAATCGATCTTCGAGACGCGCACCGCCAAGGCACTGGGCAAGTTGGGCGTGCCCACGGCCAAGGACGTGGCCGCGCTGGCGCAGCGGGTGGACGAACTGGCCGCCGCGGTGGCCAAGCTGGCCAAGCAAGACAAGGCCGCTGTGGCGCCCAAGGCCGCAGCCAAGCGGGCGGCGCCCAAGCCCGCCGTCAAGCCCGCTGCCAAGCCCGCTGCCAAGCGCAGCGCGCGCAGCAAGGCAGCCTGAAGATCTGCCCATGGCCACGCCCCGACCGGCCCCGCGCATCGGCCTGGCGCTGGCCGGGGGCGGGCCGTTGGGTGCCACCTATGAGATCGGTGCCCTGTGCGCCTTGCAGGAGTCGCTGCCAGGCTTGGCGTTGAACCATTTGCAGGGCTATGTCGGCGTTTCGGCCGGGGCCTTCATTGCGGCGGCGCTGGCCAACGGGCTGTCTCCGCGCCAGTTGGCCTGCGGCTTCATCGATGGCACCGGCCCGGCGCAAGACCGCATCAACCCGGCTGTGTTTGTGCAGCCGCACTGGGCGGAGTTCAAACAGCGCGCCGCCATGTTGCCCGGGCTGCTGCTGCGCGCCGCGGGGCGCGCCGTTTCGCGCCGGCATTCGTGGCTGTCGGTGGCCGAGGCGCTGGGCCAGGCGCTGCCAACGGGGCTGTTCAGCCACGAGCCGCTACAAGCCGAGTTGCAGCGCCTGTTCAGCGCGCCCGGGCGCAGCGATGACTTCAGGCAACTGGCGCACAAACTGGTGATCGTGGCCACCGACCTGGACACCGGCCAGGCCGCGCCCTTCGGCATGCCTGGTTGGCGCGAGGTGCCCATTTCGCAAGCCGTGGCCGCCAGTGCCGCCCTGCCCGGGCTGTACGCGCCGGTGCTCATCAACGGCCATTGGTATGCCGACGGCGCCTTGAAGAAGACCCTGCACGCCAGCGTGCTGCTAGAAGACCGGCTCGACCTGATCATCTGCATGAACCCGCTGGTGCCGTTCGATGCCAGCCAGGCGCCGGCGCCGCGCCCCGGTGCCGGCATTCCGAAGCTGGTGGATGGTGGGCTGCCGGTGGTGCTGAGCCAGACCTTTCGCAGCCTGATCCACTCCAGGCTCGAGTTAGGCCTGAAGGGCTATGCCGGCAGCCACCCGCAGACCGACATCGTGCTGCTCGAGCCCGACCACCGCGACGCGCAGCTCTTCTTGGCCAACACCTTCAGCTATTCGCGCCGCCGCCTGATGGCCGAACACGCCTACCAGCGCACGCGGGCCGACTTGCGCACGCGCCGCTCGCTGCTGTCGCGCCAGTTCGAACGCCACGGCCTGAAGCTCGACCACGCGGCGCTCGACGACCCGGCGCGCACCTTGCTCGGCGGCGCGGCCGCGCAGCCGCCGGTGCTGGTGCATGCGCTGCGCCGGCTCGACGAGGTGTTGAATGACTTGGCGCGCGAACTGGCACCCGCAAGCTAACTGTCCAGATAACGCGCTTGCAGGTGCGCCTTGAAGTGCGCCGGGTTGAGCACCTCGCCGGTGGCGCGCAGCGCCAGCTCGTCGGTGGTCCAGCGGCTGGCGGCCTGCCAGATGTTGGTGCGCAGCCAATCGAACACCGGGTTCAGGTTGCCCTGGGCAATGTCGCCGTCCAGAGTCGGCAGCGCACGGCGCATGGCGGCGAACCACTGCGCGGCGTACATGGCGCCGAGCGAATAACAGGGGAAGTAGCCGAACAGGGCCTCGGGCCAGTGCACGTCTTGCAAGGGGCCGTCTTTGAAGTTGCCGCGCGTGTCTTGCCCCAGCAGCTCCATCATCTTGGCGTTCCACAACGGCGGGATGTCTTCGGCTTCGATGTTGCCCTCGATCAGCGCACGCTCGATCTCGTAGCGCAGGATGATGTGCGCCGGGTACGTCACCTCGTCGGCATCCACCCGTATCAACCCCGGCTTCACGCGCGTGATCAGGCGGTGCAGGTTGGCCGGCTCGAAGGCGGCTTGCGCGCCAAAGGCCTGCGCCACCAGCGGCGCGAGTTGCGCCACGAAGCCCGAGTGTCTGCCCAGTTGCATCTCGAAGCTCAGCGAGCAGCTTTCATGAATGGCCATGCTGCGCGCCTGCGCCAGCGGCTGGCCCAACCAGTCGCGCGGCAGGTTCTGCTCGTAGCGGCCATGCCCGGTTTCATGCACCGTGCCCAACAGGCTGCCCAGGAAGTCGTCTTCATTGAAGCGCGTGGTCATGCGCACGTCTTCGGGCACGCCGCCGCAAAACGGGTGCGTGCTCACGTCCAGGCGCCCGGCCGTGAAATCAAAGCCCAGCAGGCGCATCACCTGCTCGCACAGCGCGCGTTGCGCGGCCACGGGGTACGGGCCTTGCGGCAGCGTGAGCGGCTGGCGTGACTGCTTGTCGCGCACGCGCTGGATCATGCCGGGCAGCCACTGGCGCACGTCGCCAAAAATGGCGTCCAGGCGCGCGCTGGTCATGCCGGGTTCGAAGCGGTCCATCAGCGCGTCGTAGTGCGACAAGCCGCCGAGTTGCGACAGCAGCGCGGCCTCTTCGCGTGCAATGGCCAGCACCTCGCGAAAGTCAGCCAGGAAAGCCTTCCAGTCGTTCGCCGGCCGGTGCTGGCGCCAGGCGTGCTCGCAACGCGAAGTGGCCATTTCACGGCGCTCAACCAACGCGCCCGGCAACGCTGTGGCCTGAACCCAGCCGCGGCGCATTTCGCGCAGGTTGGCACGCTGGCTGTCGCTCAGGTCTTCTTGTTCGGCACGCTCAATCTGCCCGCCCAGGGCCGGGTCGGTTTGCATGCGGTGCAGCAGCGCCGCCATTTCGGTGAGTGCTGCGGCGCGCGCTTCGTTGCTGGCCGGTGGCATCAGCGCGGCGCGGTCCCAACTGGCCATGGCCTGCAGGTGCGACAGGTGATGCAGCCGGGTCTGGCTGCGGCTGAGTTCGTCGTAGGCGGGAGTCTGGGGCATGGTGGTCACCTTCAAGCAGATGGGTCATTCTCATTGCGCCAGCACCCCGCGCAGGCCGCAAAGCCCCCCTCCGTGGAGGGAAAGAAGGGGGATGACCGCGGGAGCGCTCTCAGGGCGTGAACTGCCCCGGAAACACCCACAGCAAGGCCACCGTCATGGTGACGTAGCGCAGAAACTTGCCGATGGTCATGTAGAACACACAGGGCCAGAAGTCCAGCTTCAACCAGCCCGCCACAGCGCACAGTGGGTCGCCCACCACGGGCAGCCAGCTCAGCAAGCAGGCCTTGGGGCCGAAGCGTTGCAGCCACTGCAGCGCGCGCAGCTCATGCGGCTTGCGGTGCTTGACCTTTTCATAGGCGACTTCAGCGCCATAACCCATCCACCAACTGATGGCCCCGCCCACGGTGTTGCCCGCGGTGGCCACGAGCATTGCCGGCCAGAACAGTTCGGGGTTGAGCTTGAGCAGCCCCAGCACCACCCATTCGCTGCCCAATGGCAGCAGCGTGGCCGACACCAGGGAGACCACGAACACCGTGCTCAAACCAAATTTCGGCAGGGCCAGCGCGACGAGCAATTCCTGGAACCAGGCTTCCATCGCGCGGGATTATGACCAGCGGTTTTTGCGCCCAGGCAGCACCACGACGCTGGCTATACTCCTGCCTCCTTTTTCAGCACACACCCCCCGCCACCCCATGCGCATCGGTGCCCACGAGTTGCCGAACAACCTGTTCGCTGCACCGATGGCCGGGGTCACCGATCGGCCCTTCCGCCAGCTTTGCCGGCGCCTGGGCGCGGGCCATGTGGTGAGCGAAATGGTCACCTCGCGGCCTGAGTTGTGGGCGTCGCTGAAGACATCGCGCCGCGCCAACCACGATGGCGAGGCCGCGCCGATTGCCGTACAGATCGCCGGCACCGATGCGGCCATGATGGCCGAGGCCGCGCACTACAACATCGAGCGCGGCGCACAGATCATCGACATCAACATGGGTTGCCCGGCCAAGAAGGTGTGCAACAAATGGGCCGGCTCGGCGCTGATGCGTGATGAACCCCTGGCGCGCGAAATCATCGACGCCGTGGTAGCCGCTTGCGCCCCGCACGGCGTGCCCGTCACATTGAAGATGCGCAGCGGCTGGTGCGCCAGCCAGCGCAATGCGGTGGTGCTGGCGCTGGCCGCGGAACAGGCCGGCGTGGCGTTGGTCACCGTGCACGGGCGCACGCGCGAGCAGGGCTACAGCGGCCAGGCCGAACACGACACCGTGGCCGCGGTGAAGGCCTCACTGCGCATCCCCGTGGTGGCCAATGGCGACATCACCAGCCCGCAGCAGGCTGCCGCCGTGCTGGCGCGCACCGGGGCCGACGCCATCATGATCGGCCGCGCCGCGCAGGGCCGGCCCTGGATCTTTCGCGAGATCGCGCATTACCTGGCCACGGGCGAGCTGCTGCCCAGCCCGCCCACACATGACGTGAAGGCGTGGCTGCTTGAACACCTGCACGACCATTACTCGCTGTATGGCGAACTCGCCGGCACGCGCACCGCGCGCAAGCACATCGGCTGGGCGGTGCACGCCCTGCCCGGCGGGCAGGCCTTTCGCGCCGTGATGAACACACTGGAAAGCACCGCCGCACAGTTGCGCGCGGTGCAGGTTTTCTTCGACGCCCTGGCTGACCAACACCCGTTGCTGCCGGTTGCCGCAGCGGCCAACGAGCCCCTGCACGTCGCCACCGCATGACCAAGAAACACATCGACGACTGCATCCGCGAAAGCCTGGAGCAGTACTTCAAAGACCTGCGCGGCGCCGACCCGCATGCGGTGTACGACATGGTCTTGCTGGCCGTTGAAAAGCCCATGCTCGACGTGGTGATGAACCACGCCCAGGGCAACCAGAGCCGCGCGGCGGAATGGCTGGGCATCAACCGCAACACCTTGCGCCGCAAGCTCACCGATCACCGG
This sequence comes from Burkholderiales bacterium, assembly GCA_043756905.1. Classification (GTDB taxonomy): domain Bacteria; phylum Pseudomonadota; class Gammaproteobacteria; order Burkholderiales; family Burkholderiaceae_C; genus Rubrivivax. The sequence goes on from JAYUQE010000206.1 coordinate 7,241, forward strand.
CTCATCAAATGACCCTGACTGCTTTGCTTTCGGTTTCCGACAAGACCGGCTTGCTTGAACTCGCCCGTGAACTGCTGGCGCTGGATGTGCAGTTGCTGTCTACCGGCGGCACCGCGCGCGCACTGGCCCAGGCCGGCCTGCCGGTGCGCGAGGTGGCCGACGTGACGGCCTTCCCCGAAATGCTCGACGGGCGCGTGAAAACCCTGCACCCGCGCATCCACGCCGGGCTGCTGGCGCGGCGCGACTTGCCGGCGCACATGGCCGCGCTGAAGGAACACGGCATCGGCACCATCGAGCTGCTGGTGGTCAACCTCTACCCCTTCGCCCAGGCCACGGCGCGGCCCGACTGCACGCTCGAAGACGCGGTCGAGAACATCGACATCGGCGGCCCGGCCATGCTGCGCGCCGCGGCCAAGAACTGGCCCGATGTGACGGTGATGGTCGACCCCGCCGACTACGCCCAGGTGCTGGCCGAGCTGCGCGCCGGGGGCACCACGCGCGCCACGCGCTTCGCGCTGGCGCGCAAGGTCTACGCCCACACGGCGGCGTACGACGGCATGATCAGCAACTACCTCGGCAGCCTGCACGCCGGCAGTGAAGATGCGCTGCACAGCGTGCCCGCGCACAGTGAGTACCCGGCGGTGTTGAACCTGCAACTGCACAAGACGCAGGACATGCGCTACGGCGAAAACCCCCATCAAAGCGCCGCGTTCTACCGCGAAGCGCAGCCGGCTGCCGGCACGCTGGCCGGCTGGAAGCAGTTGCAAGGCAAGGAGCTTTCGTACAACAACATCGCCGACACCGACGCCGCCTGGGAATGCGTGAAGAGCTTCGGCACCGCGCACCCCGCCTGCGTGATCGTCAAGCATGCCAACCCCTGTGGCGTGGCCGTGGGCGCTACGCTGAGTGAAGCCTATGCCAAGGCCTTGCAGACCGACCCCACCTCGGCCTTCGGCGGCATCATCGCCTTCAATCAAACGTTAGACAAGGCCACCGCCGAAGCCGTGGTGCGCCAGTTCGTTGAAGTGCTGGTGGCCCCGGCCATCAGCGCCGAGGCGCGTGCCGTCTTCGCGGGCAAGCAGAACGTTCGCCTGCTTGAAGTGCCACTCGCCGAAGCCATGAATGCGCTCGACTTCAAACGGGTGGGCGGCGGCATGCTCGTGCAAAGCGCCGACGCCCGCAACGTGGCCGTGGCCGACCTGCGCGTGGTGACCAAGCTGGCCCCCACGCCGGCCCAGATGAACGACCTGTTGTTCGCCTGGAAGGTGGCCAAGTTCGTGAAGAGCAACGCCATCGTCTTCTGTGCCGGTGGCAGGACCCTGGGCGTGGGCGCGGGCCAGATGAGCCGCGTCGATTCCGCGCGCATGGCCAGCATCAAGGCCGCCAACGCCGGCCTGTCGCTCACCGGCTCGGCCGTGGCCAGCGACGCTTTCTTTCCGTTCCGCGATGGGCTCGACGTGGTCTGCGACGCCGGTGCGGCGTGCGTGATCCAACCCGGCGGCTCGATGCGCGACGCCGAAGTGATTGCCGCGGCCGACGAGCGCGGCGTGGCGATGGTGTTCACGGGAACGCGGCACTTCCGGCACTGAGCCCGGTCGCAAACCCCGCACATGGGCTGAGCCCGCGCGCGAAACGGCGAGCCGGTTTCAGATGCCGCTGACCACGGCATCCAGCGCATCGAGAATGTCCGCCTGGTGAGCACGCAGCGTGGTCAATGGCTTGCCTAGAAACCGCGCTTCGATACCGGCTGCCAGTTGCGCTTGCAAAGACAAGCGCTCACCTTTGACAGTCAGCTCAGGCGCCAACTTGCGCGGCGGCCGTGCGAACCCCACCGCGACCCGACTCAGAGGCATCACGAGGCGAGTTCGCAGCTCGGAGAGCAAATCACTTTGCACGTCGACGACGTAAGGCATCGAATCGCGTGAGCGCAGGCTGGGGTTTTGGTAGACGTCAAATTGCGCCATGGCCACGTCACCAGGCTCGCAGCTTGTCACTCCACAGCCCGTGCTTGTCAACCTGATCATTCACCGCAGCAATCCACTGCGCATGCTCGGTATTGAACCGCTTGCGCCGCTCGCGCAACGAGGCCGCCGCGGGCTTGAGCAATCGTTGGTAGTCGTCATAAGACAGCAACACGGTGTCGGGCACGCCGGCCTTTTCAACCACCACCGGCGCCAACTTGGCTTGCTGGCACAAACTACCGAATTGATTCTTCGCTTCTGTCGCGCTGATGGCCATGAGGCGGCTCCGTTTGAATGGCGAGAGGCAAGGGCGAGCGGGAATGGCCATTTTAGCCACTACCATCGCCCCATGACCCGCGCTGATGCCATGAGCCTGCTGATCGCCACCGTTGCGCGGCTGCTCACCGGCGCGCAGGGGCACTGGAAGGGTTGCGCCCCCAAGGCCGAGCAGCGCATCTACTTTGCCAACCACCAAAGCCACCTCGACTGGGTGCTGATCTGGGCCGCGCTGCCGAGCGAACTGCGCGCGCGCACGCGGCCGATCGCGGCGCGCGACTACTGGACCTCATCGCCGTTCAAGCACTGGGTCACCCGCGAGGTGTTCCACGCCGTGTATGTGTCGCGCCAGCGCACCGATGATCAAGACCCGCTCGAGCCGCTGGCCGACGCGCTGCGCCAAGGGGATTCGCTGGTGATATTTCCCGAAGGCACGCGCAGCAACAAGGGCCGGCCGCAGCCCTTCAAGACCGGGCTGTACCACCTGGCCGAAGAATTCCCGCAGGCGCAGTTGATTCCGGTGTGGATCAACAACGTGCAGCGCGTCATGCCCAAGGGCGAGGTGCTGCCGGTGCCGCTGCTGTGCACCGCCATCTTCGGCGCGCCGCTGCGCCTGGAGCCGGGTGAAGACAAGCGGGTCTTCCTGGAGCGCGCGCGCCAGGCGGTCATTGACCTTTCGCCTGGGCCTGGCGCATGAACGCCTTACGCACGCTGAGCGTGGGCCAGCAGGTCGGCCTGCTGTTCGTGGCCCTGTTCGGCGCGTTGCTGCTGGCCACCGTGATGCTGTTTGCGCGCTCGGTGCAGGAGCACTCAGACGCCGCCTGGGCCCGCCACAGCCAGCTCAAGCGTGACCTGCGCGCCTTGTGGTTGGGGGCCGCGGTCTTCTGGCTGGCCTGGGCCTCGGGTGCACTGGGTGCCACGCTGTTGTTTGCCGTGTTGTCGTTCATCGCGCTGCGTGAATACCTGTCGCTGGCGCCCACGCGGCGGGCCGATCACCGCGGCCTGCTGCTGGCTTTCTTCGTGGTGCTGCCCTTGCAGTACCTCACCGTGGGCACGCGCCTGTTCGATCTGTTCACGGTGCTGATCCCCGTCTATGCCTTCTTCGCGCTGCCGGTGCTCAGCGCCTTGGCCAACGATCCACAACACTTTCTGGAACGCAACGCGAAGATTCAATGGGGCATCATGGTTTGCGTTTATGGCTTGAGCCATGCGCCAGCGCTGTTGTTGTTGGAGTCGCCCCGCTACCAGGGCCGCGGCGCCTTCTTGCTGTTCTTCCTGGTGATGGTGGTGGCCGCGGCGCAAATTGCGCAGGAGCTGGCCAGTCGCTGGTTGCGCCGTCGGCCGCTGGCGCGCCACATCGACCGCTCGTTCTCGCTGCGTGCCTGGGGCCTGGGCGCATTGGCCGGCGGCTTGGTCGGTGCGGCGCTGTTCTGGATCACGCCGTTTCGCCCCGAGCAGGCCTTGGCCACGGCCTTGATTGCGGCCGGCGCCGGCAGCCTGGGCGAACTGGTGATGAAGGCGCTTAAAAAAGACGCCGGCGTGCGTTACTGGGGCAATGCCAGTTCGGTCACCGGCGCGGTGGGCCTGCTCGACCGCGTGGCCCCGCTGTGCTTTGCCGCGCCGGTGTTCTTTCACTCCGTGCGCTGGTACTTCGGGGTCTAGCTGGACAAGACCATGCGCATCCTTGGCATCGACCCTGGCTTGCAACGAACGGGCTTTGGTTGCGGCCGCCGCTGCGCGGCTTCACATCGGAAATACCGATGTGAGCCTTCACCGAAGCCCGTTTGGCTTCGATAAGCTCAGGCTCACCACAACCATGCGCATCCTTGGCATCGACCCCGGCTTGCAACGAACGGGCTTTGGCGTGATCGAGATCCATGGCGCGGCCCTGCGCTACATCGCCAGCGGCGTGATCTCCACCGCCGAGGCACCACGCAGCGATTTGCCGGCGCGGCTGAAGATCATCTTCAATGGCGTGCGCGAAGTTGTTGCGACGTACCAGCCCACCCAGGCCACCGCGGAAATCGTGTTCGTCAACGTCAACCCGCAAAGCACCCTGCTGCTCGGCCAGGCCCGCGGCGCGGCGCTGGCCGCGCTGGTGTTTGCCGACCTGCCGGTGGCCGAGTACACCGCCTTGCAAATGAAGAAGGCCGTTGTCGGCCATGGCCTGGCCAGCAAGAACCAGGTGCAGCAAATGGTGATGCGCCTGCTGGCCCTGCCCGGCCTGCCCGGCCCTGACGCCGCCGACGCGCTGGGCCTGGCCATCACCCACGCCCATGCCGGGCGCAGCTTTGCGGCGCTGGCCCAGGCCACCACGCTCGACCCGCGGGCCCATGCGCAATACAAACGCGGCAGAAGCTATTGATCGACGAAACTTGGAGCAACCCGCAATGAACCCCGTCATCACCTCGTGGATCACCTTGTCCGGCGCAGCCGGCAGCTATGACGCCTACCTCGCCCTGCCCCCAGGCGGCAGCGGCCCGGGGCTGGTGCTGTACCAGGAAATCTTCGGCGTCAATACACACATTCGCGCGCTGGCCGAGCAGTACGCCCTGGCCGGCTTCGTGGTGCTGGCGCCCGATGTGTTCTGGCAGCAGCAACGGCGCGTGGAATTGGGCTACGACGGCGAAGACATGCAACGCGCCCGCACGCTGGCCACCCATGCCGACCCGGCCGCACTGCTGCGCGACCTGGCCGACCATGCCGCCGCCCTGCGTGCCCGGCCCGAAGTGGCGGGCCGCAAGATCGGCGCCTATGGCTACTGCATGGGTGGCCGCCTGGCCTACCTGGCCGCCGCCACCACCGACATCAACGCTGCGGTTTGCTACTACGGCGGCGGCATCCAGGGCCAGCTCGAATGCGCGGCGCAGATCAAATGCCCGGTGATGTTCCACTACGCCAAGCGCGACGCCCACATCCCCAGCGAAGCGGTCGATCAGGTGCGCGCCGCCATGCGGGGCAAGGTGGCGCACCTGTACCAATACGACGCCGACCACGGCTTCAACTGCTGGGCGCGCGCCAGCTACCACGCGCCCAGCGCGGCGGCGGCGCTGGGGCGTTCACTCACGTTCCTGGCGGCAGAGCTGTTCAACCTAGAAACGGCAGTTGACCGCTTACCTCCGCAGGCAAGTCCACGTGACCATTGACTTTTGTAACCACGACAACCTTCACCACTTGGGTGACAGCGCT
>JAYUQE010000207.1:0-4370 GCA_043756905.1 Burkholderiales bacterium
TATGAGCTCAGCCGAACCGATCCTTGATGTCAAGAACCTGAGCATCGCGTTGCCACCAGGCGGCGACCGCAGCACGGCCGTTCAAAACGTCTCGTTCACGGTGGGCCGCGGCGAGATCGTCTGCCTGGTGGGTGAATCGGGCTCGGGCAAATCGGTCATCGCCCAAAGCGTGATGGGCTTGCTGCCCAAGACCCTGCCCGTCACGCAAGGGCAGATCGTGCTGCAAGGCGAAGACATCACCCATGCGCCCCTGGGCCGCCTGCGCGAGCTGCGCGCCACGCGCATGAGCATGATTTTTCAGGAGCCGATGACGGCGCTGAACCCGGTGATGACCTGCGGTGACCAGATCGAAGAGGTGCTGGCGCAGCACACCTCGCTGAGCGCACAACAACGCCGCGAAAAAGTGCTGGCCATCATCAACGAAGTGCTGCTGCCTGAGCCGCTGCGCATGCTGGCCAGCTACCCGCACCAGCTCAGCGGCGGGCAGCGCCAACGCATCATGATCGCCATGGCGTTGGTGTTGGAACCCGCGCTGCTGATTGCCGACGAGCCCACCACGGCGCTCGATGTCACCACGCAAGCGCAGATTCTCAAGCTGGTGCTGGCGCTGCAGGCCAAGCACGGCACGGGCGTGCTGTTCATCACCCACGACTTCGGCGTGGTGGCCGAAGTGGCGCAGCGCGTGGCCGTGCTGCGCTTGGGCGAGCTGGTTGAACTGGGCGGCAAGCACGCGGTGTTGCAGCGCCCGCAGCATGCCTACACGCGCATGCTGATCAGCGCCGTGCCCACCTTGCAGTTGCGCGCCAGGCCGGTGGATGCGGCGGCGCCCGTGGTGCTGGAAGTCAAGCACCTGGAAAAAACCTATCACGACCGCAGTTGGTTCGGCAAGGCGCGCACCGTGCATGCGGCCAGGAACGTGACGCTGAACGTGCGCCGTGGCCAGACGCTGGGCATCGTGGGCGAATCGGGTTCGGGCAAGAGCACGGTGGCGCGCTGCATCGTGCGCCTGGTGGACCCAACGGGCGGTGAGGTGCTGCTCAAGGGTGAGGACATCGCCATGATGCCCGCGGCGCAACTGCGCCCGCTGCGCCAGCGCGTGCAGATCGTCTTTCAAGACCCCTACCGCTCGCTCAACCCGCGCCGCACCGTGGTGCAGGCCATGGTCGAAGGCCCGATGAACTACGGCATGGAGCGCGCTGCGGCGCTGAAACGGGCGCACGAACTGCTCGCCCTGGTGCGCATGGATTCAACTGCCCTGGAACGTTACCCGCACCAGTTCAGCGGCGGCCAGCGCCAGCGCATCTGCATCGCGCGCGCCTTGATGATGGAGCCCGAGTTGCTGATCGCCGACGAGGCCGTGTCGGCGCTCGACGTTTCCGTGCAAAGCCAGGTGCTCAAGTTGCTGGAAGAGATCCGTTCCCGGCTGAACCTGGCCATGCTGTTCATCACCCACGACTTGCGCGTGGCCTCGCAGGTGTGCGACCACCTGGCGGTGATGAGCCAGGGCGAGGTGGTGGAATACGGGCCGGCGGCGCAGGTGTTTGGCAGCCCACAACATGCCTACACCCAGGCCTTGTTCGCCGCCGCGCCGGGCCGCGATTTCGCGTTTGGTTCCTGAGGAGACCCTGCATGCGCTTGTTGCTCGCCGCCATGAAGCACGAGACCAACACGTTCTCGCCCGTCATCACCAACCTGGCCCGCTTTTCGCGCGGCGGCGCCACCGCCCCACCCTGCGGCGAAAACGCGGTGGCTGCGTACCAAGGCACGGGCACCGTGCTGGGCGCCTACATCGAACTTGCGCAGCGCGAAGGCGCGCAGTTCGATGTCGCCATCGCCGCCGACGCCTGGCCCAGCGGGCCGGTGGAAGACGCGGCGTATGAGGCCATCACCGCGCCCATCCTGGCGGCGGTGAAGCGCGGCGGCTACAGCGCCATCTTGCTCGACTTGCACGGCGCCATGGTCACGCGCAGCTTTGAAGACGGCGAAGGCGAGTTGCTGCGCCGCATTCGTGCGCTCGACGCCACCACGCCCATCGCCGTGGCCTACGACATGCACGCCAACGTGCATGACGACATGGTGCGCCTGGCCGACGTGGTGGCCGGCTACCAGACCTATCCCCATGTGGACATGCATGAAACCGGCTTGCGCGCCGGCAATGCCCTGATGCGCCTGCTCAAGGGCGAGGTGAAACCCACCACCGCCTGGGGCAATGTGCCCATGCTGCCGCATGTGATGCGCCAGGGCACGGCCGACGAGCCTAACCGCAGCTTGCAGGCGCGCGCGCAGGCCATGGAGCGTGAAGGCGCCTTGTGCGCCAGCCTGTTCGTGGGCTTCCCGCATGCCGACATTGCCAACGCCGGCCTGAGCGTGGTGGTCACCACCGACAACGACCTGGCACTGGCTGAGAAACTGCGCGATGAGCTGCTGGCACAAGCCTGGGCGCAACGCGCGGCCTTTGTCTACCAGTTGGAGCCGCTGCAAGCCAGCGTGGCGCGCGCCAAGGCCATGCAGGGCGGCCCCATCTTCTTGCTCGACCACTATGACAACGCCGCCTCGGGCGGGCCGATGGACACCACAGAAGTGCTGGCCGAAATCATCCGCCAGGAGCTTGACGACGTGGCCGCCTTCGGCATCTTCGACCCCGCTGCGGTAGCCCAGGCCATGGCCGCGGGCGTGGGCGCGCAAGTGACGCTTTCAGTGGGCGGCAAACACGCCATGCCGCAAGCGCCGGTGCAAAGCCAGCCCTTGCTCTTGAGCGGGCGGGTGAAGACGATTTTTGAAGGCCGCTACCGCGCCAAGGGCCCGATGTCGCGCGGCGTGCATCAAGACATGGGGCATGCCGTGGTGATCGCCACCGGCCGGGTCGATGTGGTGTTGTTCTCCAGGCACGTGGAACCCTTTGACGTCAACACCTTGCTCAGCCTGGGCATCGACCCGCAGCAAAAGCGCTACGTGATGCTCAAGAGCCGCATCCACTGGCGCGCCGGCATGGCGCACCTGGCCAAGGCGGTGGTCGAATGCGCTGGCGTGGGCGTGTGCACGTCGGACTATTCACAGCACTCGTTCAAGCGCCTGCGCCGGCCGATCTACCCGCTGGATGCGATGTAGCAGCGTGCGCGGCAGAAGCGCAGCCGCGCAGCCGCCGGGCGTTCAGCCGTGGTAGTGCACCAGCGTCTTGGTGGTGCTCATTTCCTCCAGCGCCAGCAGCCCCTTTTCGCGGCCGTGGCCGCTGCGCTTGGTGCCGCCGAAGGGCAGCTCCACGCCGCCGCCGGCGCCATAGCAGTTCATGAACACCTGCCCGGCCTTCACCGCCTTGGCCACGCGCTGCAAGCGGCCGGCGTTTTCGGTCCACACGGCGGCGAGCAGGCCGTAGTCAGTGCCGTTGGCCAACGCAATGGCGTCGGCCTCGTCTTCGAAAGGCATGGCGGCGAGCACGGGGCCGAACACTTCTTCGCAGGCCAGCGCGGCATGGCGCGGCACGGGGCCGAACAGCGTGGGCTTGACGTAGTAGCCGCTCGGCGGCACGCCGTCGGCCAGGCGCCCTTCGGCCAGCACCGGGATGCCCGCAGCGCGCGCGCCGTCGATGTAGCGCTGCACGCGATGGAGCTGCGCCGGGTTCATCACCGGGCCGCAGTCGAGGTCCATCGCCGGCGTGCCCACGCGCACCTTCGCAAACGCCTCGGCGACGCGGCCGACGAAGCTGTCGTAGATCGCGCGCTGCACCAGCAGCCGGCTGCCCGCGGTGCAGGTCTGGCCGGCGTTCTGGATGATGGCGCGCACGATGATCGGCACCGCGCGCTGCACATCGACATCGTCGAACACGATCTGCGGCGATTTGCCGCCGAGCTCGAGCGTGCACTTCACCGCGTTCTTCGCCGCCGCCTGCTGCACCAGCGTGCCGACTTCGTTGCTGCCAGTGAACGAGATGAAGTCGATGCCCGGGTGCGCCGCGAGCGCGGCGCCGGCTTCTTCGCCCAGGCCGGTGACGACGTTGAGCACGCCGTCGGGCAAGCCGCACGCGGCGGCAATCTCGGCAAAGCGCAACGCCGACAGGCTGGTGTCCTCGGCCGGCTTCAACACCGTGGCATTGCCCATGGCCAGCGCCGGCGCCACCGAGCGGCCGAGCATCTGCGCCGGGTAGTTCCACGGGATGATGTGCGCGGTGACGCCCAGCGGCTCGCGCAGCAGCGTGACCTGGTGGCCGTTCAGGAACGGTATCTGCTCGCCATGCACCTTGTCGGCCGCCGCGCCGTAGAACTCAAAGTAGCGCGCCAGCACGTTGATGTCGTTGCGCGCCGTGCTCATCGGCTTGCCGGTGTCGCGCGCTTCGAGTTGCGCCAGTTCCTCGGTATGGTCGAGCACGGCCTGGC
>JAYUQE010000208.1:0-4367 GCA_043756905.1 Burkholderiales bacterium
GATGGGCACGAAGGTCAGCGCGATGACCACCACGGCCACCACGTTGGTCACCGGCCGCTGGCGCGGGCGGATCAGCTCTTGCAGCATCCAGATCGGCAACGTCGTCTGCTGGCCGGCAGTGAAGGTGGTGACGATCACCTCGTCGAAGCTCAGCGCAAAGGCCAGCAGCGCGCCGGCCAGCAGCGCCGAACCCAACTGCGGCAGCACGATGTAGCGCAGGGTCTGGAAGCCATCAGCGCCAAGATCCATGCTGGCTTCGATGAGGTTGGGGTTCAGCCGGCGCAACCGCGCCACGGCGTTGTTGAACACGACGACGACGCAGAAGGTGGCGTGGCCGATGACGATGGTCCAGAAGCTGAACGGAATTTCCAGCGTGTGAAAGGCGCTGCGCAGCGCGATGCCGGTCACCACCCCCGGCAGCGCGATGGGCAGGATGAACAGCAGCGAAATCGCGTCGCGGCCGAAGAACCGCGCCCGCGCCAAGGCACCGGCGGCCAAGGTGCCCAGCACCAGCGCCACAGCGGTGCTCCAGGCCGCCACCTCGAAGCTCAGGCGCAGCGCGGCCCACACGTCTTCGCGCTGCCAGGCCACGCCGAACCAGTGGGTGGTCAGCGCCGGCGGCGGGAAGACATAACTCTTGTCTTCGGCGCTGAAGGCGTACAGCACGATCAGCGCCAGCGGGATGTGCAGGAACAGGATGACGGCCCAAGCCGATGCGGCCAGCAGCCGAGGTGTCTTAGAGCGCATCGAACGCCCCCTTGCGCTTGGCCAGCCACAGGTACAGGGCGATGGCCACGATGGGCACCAGCGAAAACGCCGCGGCGAACGGAACGTTGCCGGCCACGCCTTGCTGGCGGAAGATGACCTGCCCGATGTACTGCGTGCTGTCGCCGATGACCTGCGGGATGATGTAGTCGCCTAACGTCAGGCTGAAGGTGAAGATCGAGCCCGCGGCCAGGCCCGGCATGGCCAGCGGCAGCACGACGCGGGCGAACGTGGTGGCCGGGTGGGCGCCCAGGTCGGCCGAGGCCTCGATGGTGCTGGCCGGAATGCGCTCGATCGCCGCCACCAGCGGCAGGATCATGAACGGCAGCCACATGTAGACGAAAACGATGAAGGTGCCCAGGGTCGAGAAACTCAAGCTCGGCCCGCCAATCAGCGGCGTGGCCAGCAGGGCGTCAACCGCCCAGCCCAGGTGTAAGTGCCCGGCCAGCCAGTTGATCGCCCCTTCTTTGGCCAGCAACAGCTTCCAGGCGTACAGGCGCACCAGGTAGCTGCTCCACAGCGGCAACATCACGGCGATGTACAGCGCCGCCTTGAGCGCACCGCCGGCCCGTGCCATGACCAGCGCCACCGGCCAGGCCAGCACCGTGCAGGCCAGCGTGACGGCCACGGCCATGCCGATCGAGCGCCGCGCGGCGTCGAGGTTGGCGCCGTCGAGCAGCGCGATGAAGTTCGACACGCCAACTTCACGCACCACCTGGCCGGTGAAGTCATCGAGCCGGAAGAAGGCGTTGGCCAGCAACGCCAACAGCGAGCCCAGGTAGATGACGCCGAACCACAGCAGCGGCGGCGCCAGCAACGCCAGCAGCTGCAGGCCGCGGCGGGTGTACAGCAAGTCCGAAGCTTGCCGGCGCAGCGTGGCCGGCGGCAAGGCCGGCAAGGCCGGTAAGGTGACCGTGTTCACCGCGCTGCCCCTGGCTCGCCCACTGACGCACTCATGGCTGCAAAGCGTGCACCGCCCCGGCATCCCAGTGAAGGTGCACGGTGGCGCCGGGTTCAGGCGGCGCGCTGTCAGTGCCAGCGCTCAGGTCCGCCTGCAACACGCTGCCACCCACATCCACCTTCAGCCGCGTGAAGGCGCCGAAGTACTGCGCGTCAGTCACGGTGCCGCTGGCGCAGGCACCGCTGGCCACGCCCAGGCGGATGCGCTCGGGGCGCAGCATGGCGCCGGCCTGGCCGGCCTGGCCGGTGAGGCCGGCGAGGCCGGTGAGGCCGGTGAGTTGGCGCGCGGCCGCGCCGTCGAGCACGTTGGCCGCGCCGATGAACTGGGCCACGAAACGCGTGGCCGGCGTGTCGTACACCGCGGCCGGGGTGCCCACTTGTTCCAGCCTGCCGGCGTTGAACACGCCGATGCGGTCGCTCATCGACAGTGCCTCGTGCTGGTCGTGGGTGATGAACAAGAAGGTGATAGCCAGGCGGCGTTGCAGCGCCTTCAGCTCGCCTTGCATCTGCTCGCGCAGCTTCAGGTCGAGCGCGCCCAGCGGCTCATCCAGCAGCAGCACCTGCGGCTGGCCGATCAGCGCGCGCGCCAGCGCCACCCGCTGGCGCTGGCCGCCCGACAACTGCGCTGGCCGCCGCTCGCCCACGCCGGGCAACTGCACCAGGGCCAGCAACTCGTCGGCCCGACGCTGGCGCTCGGCCTTTGGGTTGCCACGCACCAGCAACGGGTAGGCCACGTTGTCGCGGATGCTCATGTGCGGGAACAGCGCGTAGTCCTGGAACACGGTGTTCACCGGCCGCAAATACGGCGGCTGGCGCGTCATGTCGGCATCGCCGATCAAGATACGCCCGGCCGTGGGCAGCGTGAAGCCGCCGATCATGCGCAGGCAGGTGGTCTTGCCCGAGCCCGAAGGCCCGAGCAAGGTGAAGAACTCACCGGCCTCGATGGCCAGGTTCACGCCGCTCACGGCGCGCACGGCCGTGGGCCCGCTGCCGAAGACGCACTCAACGTCTTCGAGCCGCACCGCTGCGGTCATGATCGCGGAGCTGACGACGGGCTAACGATCGGGACTACCTGCCGCCGAGCACGGCGATGTAGTCGCTGGCCCATTTGTGATACGGCACGCAGGCGTTGTTCTGGCTCTTGCACTGCGCCACCGGCGTGCGCCAGAAGCTGATCTTGTCGAAGTCGTTGTAGCCCTGGCGCGCGCAGCCTTCGTCGCCCAGCAGCTTGTTGCCCTTGCACGCCGCCGGCACCGCGGGCACCGAGCCGAACCAGGCCGACAGGTCGCCTTGCAGCTTCGGGTTGAGCGAATGCTCGAGCCACATATAGGCGCAGTTCGGGTGCTTGGCTTCAGTGTGCAGCATCGTGCTGTCGGCCCAGCCCGTGGCGCCTTCAACCGGCACCACGGTGGCCACCGGTGCCTTCTTGCTCTTCAGGATGTTGGCCTGGAACTGCCAACTGCCCGAGGCCACCACGCCTTCGTTGGTGAAGTCGTCGATCTGCACAAAGGCGTCGTGCCAGTACTTGCCCACCAGCTTGCGCTGGCCGCGCAGCAAGTCGAGCGCGGCCTTGTACTGGGCTTCGTTCAACTCGTACGGATCCTTGATGCCCAGCGCCGGGTTTTTCTTCATCAGGTACAGCGCCGCATCGGCAATGTAGATCGGCCCATCGAAGGCCTGCACGCGGCCCTTGTTGCTTTTGCCGTCGGGCAACATGGTGTCTTCAAACACCACGCTCCAACTCGTGGGCGGCTTGTCGCCGAAGACCTTGGTGCTGTACATCAGCACGTTCCAGCCCCACTGGTACGGCACGCCGTAGTGCGTGCTGCCCTCGTGGTGCCAGGGCGCCTTTTGCAGCCGCGGGTCGATGTTCTTGTAGCTGGGAATCAGGTTGACGTTGATCGCCTGCACCTTCTTGCCGCGAATCAGCCGCGTGCTGGCATCGCCCGAAGCGGTGACCAGGTCGAACCCGCCTTCGTTCATCAACGCCACCATCTCGTCAGACGTGCCCGCGGTTTTGACGTTGACCTTGCAGCCGGTCTTCTTTTCGAATTCGGTCACCCAGTCGAAGTTCTTGTCGGTGGCGCCGCGTTCGATGTAGCCGGGCCAGGCCACGATATCGACCTGGCCTTCGCCCTTGCCCACCTTGGCCAGCGGCGCCTTCTGCGCCGAAGCGGCACCGTGCGCGGCCAGCGTGGCCGCAGCCACGGCCGCGATGATGGATGTGCTGTGTGACATGCTGTCTCCTGTTTGACTGCCGGGTCGACGAGGCGCGCACGATAGGTGTGCGGCCTTGTAATCGTGTAGTTCAATCGGACGGGGTCGGGCTATCGCCGCTGGAGATATCGCGGTTTACCCCAGCCGCAAGCGCCGCGGCCTTTGTCCCTCGTGCGGCGCGCGCAGGATGGCGCAGACGGCGCCGCACCTGGCAGACCACGTCATCCCGCACGGTGCCCGGGCGTCACCGCGCACAGCCTGCGGCACCAGGCGCTGACATCAGCGCGCTGCAGTGAGGCGAGCCGCCAGCTTCTTCGTGGTGGAGGCGATGAACCGTTCGAGCCGTTCGGCCAGGGTGAGTGCGGATGGCGCCAGGGCTGGAGCGATCGCTTGCAGGGCCTGGTCCACCGCAGCAGGCACGCGTT
>JAYUQE010000209.1:0-1726 GCA_043756905.1 Burkholderiales bacterium
GAGCACTTCACTTTTTCAACCATGGTCATCCCGGCCGGCCATGAAGGGCCGATGCACCTTCACACCGACGTGGAAGAAGTCTTCTTCGTCATGCGCGGCAAGGTCAAGGTGATGTGCGAGAAAGACGGCCAGACCTGGGAGGCGGTGCTCGGCGAACGTGACCTGATCTCCATTCCGCCGGGCGTGTACCGCGGCGAAGTCAACATCGGCGACGAAGACGTGCTGATGTGCGTGATGCTCGGCGCCGCCACGCCCATCACGCCCACCTATCCACCCGATCACCCATTGCGCAACGTGAAGCGCTGACGGTTCATGTCAGCCGCCCTGGACGCCCGTTTTCCGCTGCAACAAGCGGTTTGCAGCCACGGCCGCGTGGCCTGGCGTGAATCGGCAGCATGTGCCGGCGCCGGTGCGCCCCTGGTGCTGCTGCACGGCATTGGCGCGGGCGCCTTGTCGTGGGCCGGGCAGCTTGAAGGCCTGGCTGGCACGCACCGCGTCATCGCTTGGGACGCGCCGGGCTATGGCAGCTCAACGCCCCTGCCCGCGGCGCAACCCCTGGCGGCGGACTATGCGCGCGCACTTGGCGAGTGGCTGGGCCAGTTGGGCGTGACCGATCTGGTGCTGGTCGGCCATTCGCTGGGTGCGCTGATGGCGGCGGCCTGGGCGGCGCAGGCGGCCGCGGCAGGGTCACTGCGCCTGCGCAGCCTGGTGTTAGCCAGCCCGGCACGCGGCTATGGCAGCGCGGCGCCGGCCACCCGCCTGGCGAAATGGCAGGAACGCATCGATCTCATGGCCCGCCTGGGCCCGGTCGGCCTGGCTGAACAACGCTCGGCGGCGCTGTGTTCAGGCAGCGCATCGGCCGCGGCCCTGGCGCTGGTGCGCTGGAACATGGCGCGCACCACGCCGGGCGGCTACGGCCAGGCGGCGTACATGCTGGCGCATGATGATTTGGCCGGGCATTTGCGCAACGTGCGCGCGCCCATGCAGGTGCTGTGCGGCGATCTCGACCAGACCACCCCCGCCACGGCGTGCCGCGAGCTGGCGGCGCAAACGGGCGCTGCGTTCACCTTGCTCAAGGGCGTGGCCCATGCCTGCTATGTGGAAGATGCGCCGCAATTCAATGCTGCGCTGCGCCGCGCAATAGGCACGGCGGCCACGGTTGATGCCGCATGGCGCAGCACGAAGGTGGAACCGTGACCGCCACCGACGCCGAGCGCTACACCGTGCCCGGCCTGGAACGCGGCCTGCGCATCCTGGCCGAGTTCAGCCGCGGCGAGCCCACGCTGGGCGCCCCCGAGATCGCGCGCCGCCTGGGCGTGCCGCGTTCCACGGTGTTTCGCCTGCTCGTCACGCTCGAAAGCCTGGGCTTCGTTCAGCGCACGCCCGACGCCCGCTCGTTCCGCCTGGGCCTGGCCGTGCTGCGCCTGGGCTTCGAATACCTCGCCTCGATGGACATGGTGGAACTCGGCCGGCCCTTGCTCGACCGCCTGCGCGACGACACCGGCTACGCCGCCAGCCTGGTGGTGCGCGATGGGCGTGACGTGGTCTACCTGCACCGCAGTGCGTCGCGCTCGCCCTTTGCCAGCTCGGTGCAGGTGGGCACGCGGCTGCCCGCCCATGCCACGGTGCTGGGCCAGGTGTTGCTGGGCGACCAAAGCCTGGCCGCGTTGCGAGCGCTGTACCCCGAGCCGCAACTGGCCGGCGCCAGCGCCAACACGCCGCGCGA
>JAYUQE010000210.1:0-4342 GCA_043756905.1 Burkholderiales bacterium
GGGCTCGACCACGCGGCGCAGTTCCTTGGCCTTGGGCACCGTGGTCTTGATGGCCTCGTGCGTGATGAGCGAATTGCACATGTTGCGCAGCATCGCTTGCCGATGCTCGCTGGTGCGGTTGAGTTTGCGAAGTCCGTGACGGTGGCGCATGGTCTACCTTTCTTGATTGATCCCTGGCCGTATCAGGTACCAGGGGTGCACACGTCTGAAATGAATCAGCGTTTGTCCAGGCCCTGCGGCGGCCAGTTTTCCAGCCGCGCGCCGAGCGTGAGCCCGCGCGAAGCCAGCACTTCCTTGATTTCGTTCAGGCTCTTGCGGCCCAGGTTGGGCGTCTTGAGCAATTCGGTTTCGGTGCGCTGGATCAGGTCGCCGATGTAATAGATGTTCTCGGCTTTCAGGCAGTTGGCCGAACGCACGGTGAGCTCCAACTCGTCGACCGGGCGCAGCAGGATCGGGTCGAAGTTGGCGCTGGCGCGCGCCGGCTGGTCGATCGGGAAGATCTCGTTGGGTTCAAGCTGAGCAAAGATGGCCAACTGCTCGACCAGGATCTTGGCCGAAGCGCGGATCGCCTCCTCGGGCGAAATGGCGCCGTTGGTTTCGATCTCCATCACCAGCTTGTCGAGATCGGTGCGCTGTTCAACACGGGCGTTCTCCACCGCGTAGCTGACCCGGCTGACCGGCGAGAACGAGGCATCCAACACGATGCGGCCGATGGCCTTGGTGGGCTCGTCGCCATAGCGGCGCAGCGTGCCGGGCACATAGCCGCGACCCTTTTCCACCTTGATCTGCATGTCGAGCTTGCCGCCTTGGCTCAAGTGGGCAATCACGTGCTCGGGGTTGATGATTTCCACGTCGTGCGGAGTCTGGATGTCGGCCGCCGTGACCGCACCCTCGCCCTCTTTGCGCAGCACCAGCGTGACTTCGTCGCGGTTGTGCAGGCGAAAGACCACGCCCTTCAGGTTGAGCATGATGTGCACCACGTCTTCCTGCACGCCGTCGATCGTGGAGTACTCGTGCAGCACGCCGGCGATGGTGACTTCGGTGGGCGCATAGCCGACCATCGACGACAGCAACACGCGGCGCAGCGCGTTGCCCAGGGTGTGGCCGTAGCCGCGCTCGAACGGCTCAAGGGTGGCCTTGGCTCGGTTGGTGCCCAGGGGCTCGACGTTGATGGCTTTGGGTTTCAGCAGTGTGGTTTGCATGGAGTCCTGTTCCTCTCAATACCCTCGGTTCGTTACACCGATAAGGCTGATGGATGACAGGCCGGGCGGAATGACGCGCCTTCGTGCCCGGCCGACACGAAACGCCGGATGCCGTGCCGCAGCGCCAGAGCGCGCGGCACAGCGATCAACGTGAGTAGAGTTCGACGATCAACGATTCGTTGATTTCGGCGCCGAATTCGTCGCGGTCGGGCACCTTCTTGAACACACCTTCCATCTTGGTGGCATCAACCTGCACCCAGGCCGGCATGCCCACGCTGGCGGCAAGCTTGAGCGCATCAGCGATGCGCAATTGCTTCTTGGCGGCTTCGCGCACCGACACCGTGTCGCCCGCCTTGACCAGGTATGAAGCGATGTTCACCACGCCACCATTGACGGTGACACTGCGGTGCGAGACCAACTGGCGCGCTTCGGCCCGCGTGGAGCCAAAGCCCATGCGGTAGACCACGTTGTCGAGGCGGCATTCCAGCAGCGACAACAGGTTCTGGCCGGTGTTGCCGCGGCGGCGCTCGGCTTCGGCAAAGTAGCGGCGGAACTGGCGTTCCAGCACGCCGTACATGCGCTTGACTTTTTGCTTCTCGCGCAACTGCAAACCGTAGTCTGAGGTGCGCGAGCCGCTGGTACGGCCATGCTGGCCGGGCTTGCTGTCGAACTTGGACTTGTCGCTGATGGCGCGGCGTGCGCTCTTCAGGTACAGGTCCGTGCCTTCACGGCGCGACAGCTTGGCTTTGGGTCCTAGGTAACGTGCCACGTTTGATTCCTTTGATCATGGTCTGACGCAACTGCGAAGTGCCGGGCACCTGCACGCTGCGCGAGTCTGGCGAATGTTTTTGTAGCGCTCAGACGGTGGTCTTACGAGGCCGCACATCAATGCGGCCTTTTTGTGGGAAGTGCTGCCACTTCCCGGTAACAGCCGGCGCCAGCACGCATGCCGGAGCGCAGCAGGGTTAATCAGATACGACGGCGCTTCTGTGGGCGGCAGCCGTTGTGCGGGATCGGCGTCACATCAGAGATCAGGTTGATGCGAATGCCCAGCGCGGCCAAGGCGCGCACCGACGACTCACGCCCCGGGCCCGGGCCCTTGATGCGCACATCGAGGTTCTTGATGCCTTGCTCTTGCGCCGCGCGGCCGGCCACTTCAGCGGCCACCTGGGCGGCGAAGGGCGTTGACTTGCGCGACCCCTTGAAACCCTGGCCGCCCGAAGACGCCCAGGCCAGGGCGCTGCCTTGGCGATCGGTGATGGTGATGATGGTGTTGTTGAACGAGGCGTGAACATGCGCCACGCCATCTGCGATGTTCTTGCGGACTTTCTTGCTCACGCGGCGCGCGGCGGTGTTGGCAGCTGGTTTGGCCATGGTGGTGGGCTCTCGAAGTTTGTCGCGTGGGGTTCGGCAGGTGGGGCAGTTTGGAAGAAGGGCTTACTTCTTCAGTGCTGCCGCGCCCTTGCGCGGGCCCTTGCGGGTGCGGGCGTTGGTGCGGGTGCGCTGGCCGCGCACCGGCAGGCCACGGCGGTGGCGCAGGCCGCGGTAGCAGCCCAGGTCCATCAGCCGTTTGATGTTGATGGAGATCTCGCGGCGCAGGTCACCTTCGATGGTGATGCGGGCGATCTCATCACGAATCTTCTCAAGGTCGGTGTCGCTCAGATCCTTGATCTTCTTGGAATAGTCGATGCCCACTGCCACGCAGATTTTCTGCGCCGTGGGACGGCCGATCCCGAATATCGAGGTCAGGCCGATCTCTGCGTGTTTGTGCGGCGGGATGTTGATGCCGGCGATGCGTGCCATGGTGCTTCCTTGGAATCTGTTCTGTGCTTGCGTTGCATTTGGCGGCCTTCGCGCAACCATGCGCGGAGGTATCGCCAGGGCTCACTAGCCCTGCCGCTGCTTATGTCGGGGATCCGTACAGATGACCCGCACCACGCCGTGGCGACGGATGATCTTGCAATGGCGACACATCTTTTTTACCGATGCTGCGACTTTCATACCTATCTCCTGAAACTTGTCCTGAAACTCGTCCTGAAACTCCACTCGCGGCCCGCTCACTTCGCCCTGAAGACAATGCGCGCCCGCGTCAAATCGTAGGGCGTCAATTCAGCCGTGACGCGGTCACCAGGCAGGATGCGGATGTAGTGCATGCGCATCTTGCCGGAGATGTGCCCCAAGACGACGTGGCCGTTTTCAAGCTTCACGCGGAAGGTGACGTTGGGCAGATTCTCCAAAATCTCACCCTGCATCTGGATGACATCGTCTTTGGCTACAGCGCCTTAGCTTGCCTTGAAATTTGCCTTTTTCAACAGCGACTCGTATTGCTGGCTCATCACGTAGCTCTGCACCTGGGACCAGAAGTCCATAGTGACCACCACAATGATGAGCAACGACGTACCACCGAAGTAAAACGGTACGTTGTACTTCAGCACCAAAAATTCAGGCAGCAGGCACACCATGGTGATGTACACCGCGCCGACCAGCGTCAAACGGGAAAGAATCTTGTCAATGTGCTTGGCCGTTTGCTCACCCGGGCGGATGCCGGGGATGAAGGCGCCGCTCTTCTTCAGGTTGTCTGCCGTCTCGCGGCTGTTGAACACCAGCGCGGTATAGAAGAAACAAAAGAACACGATCATCGCGGCGTACAGCATCACGTAGATCGGTTGCCCCGGCGACAGCGCGCCCGACAAATCTTTCAGCCAGCGCATGCCTTCGCCGGTGGCGAACCAGCCCACGATGGTGGCCGGCAGCAAGATGATGCTGCTGGCAAAGATGGGCGGGATCACGCCCGACATGTTCAGCTTCAGCGGCAGGTGTGATGACTGCCCGCCGTAGACCTTGTTGCCAACCTGCCGCTTGGCATAGTTGACCAGGATCTTGCGCTGCCCGCGTTCAACGAACACCACCACGAAGGTCACACCCACCACCAGCGCGAAGATGAACAGGCACACGATGATGCTCATGGCCCCCGTGCGCACCAGCTCGAACAGGCCGCCCAACGCGCTGGGCAGGCCGGCCACGATGCCGGCGAAGATGAGGATGGAAATGCCGTTGCCCAGGCCGCGCTCGGTGATCTGCTCGCCCAGCCACATCAGGAACATGGTGCCGGCCACCAGGCTGACCACGGCCGTCATGCG
>JAYUQE010000211.1:0-4340 GCA_043756905.1 Burkholderiales bacterium
GCGTGGCGGTTGCGGCGGTGTTGGCTTGGGCGCCGGCGCGGCCCCGGGCGCTGGCGCGGTGGTTGCCCGAGCCAGGCCAAGCTGTTGCAGCAGCAGGGCGCAGGCAGCGTCGTCAACGCCCAAGGCGCCCGCCGCTCGCAGGGCGTCACCCAACCAGACTTCGCCGCGTGCGGCCATGGCAATCAGCTCTGCTCCAGCGCCGAATGCTTGCCAAAGATGCAGCGTTCCACTTGCTGCCAGGCCGGGGCGTTTTCATCGCGAACTTCAAGCGCTTGCAAGGCCGTGATGGCATCCAGGTATTCAGCCGTGCCCGGCACGCGCTGGCCGCGCGTGCGCGCTTCCTGGCGATGTTCGAGCAGGCGCTTTTCCACCTTCTCGGCCAGTGCCTTGTCGAGCCCGGCGATGCGCTGCAAGGCGATGCCGCTGAACCAGCCGGCGCCGGCATCGGGGAAGCGGTACACGACGCAGCGGCGCATGAAGGCGCCGGGCAACTCGCGCTCAAGGTTGGTGGTGATGACGATCAGCCCCTGCGCGCGTTCGGCCTCGATGCGCACGGCCTTGACGTCGAAACTGCGCGTGTCGAGCACTTCAAGCAGGTCGTTGGGCAGGTCGGGCTCGGCCTTGTCGATTTCGTCGATCAACAGCACGGCGCCATCGCTTTCAAGGTGGCCGGCGGGGAACTTCACGCTGTGCTGCTTGGCGTCAGCCGGGCTCAGGATCAGGCCGCGGTGGTGTGCGCTTTGCGGCGCCAGCGCCCACCACAGCTTGCCGGGCTGCACGTAGTACTCCTCGCCCAGCAAGCGGCGCTGCGGGTCGTAAGCGTCGTTCAGGCGGCCCAGCGTGTCCACCTCCCACAGCAACTCGCCGGCCTGCGAACGCGAGGCAATGGTGTGCTGGTAGCAGGCCCAGCCCAGCACGCGCGCCACGTTGGCCGCCAGCGTGGTCTTGCCGCAGCCCGGCTCGCCGGCCAGCAGCAGCGGGCGGTGTGCGGCCAGGGCCACGTTCACGGCCAGCACCAGGGTGTCGTCATAAACGTAGTTCGACGCCGCTGCATCGCCTTGTTTGGCAAAGTCGCAAACGATGCGGCCGTCGCCCAGCGTGCGCCCTTGCGGGTTGAAGTGGCTGCGTTTGAATTCCATGGTCGGTGCCTCGTTGGTGCCTTGCTCTGGGCTCAGTTGGCGTAGCCGTGGGCCACGGCCAGCGCATTCAAGTGCTGCAACTCACTGCCGGCTTGCGGCTGCAGGGCCAGCGCCGGCGCACCCAGTTCGCGCGCCAGTTCAGCGCAGGCCGCCGGCGCCGCGCTGAGCAAGAACAGGCAGGGCCAGTAGGTGCGTGCGGCCAAGCGCACATGGGCCAAGGTGGCCGGCGCGGCAATGTGAATGAAGACGTAGCGCGGCATCGCCTGGCCCAGCCGGGTGGCGAGTTCAGCAGTGATCTGCTCGGGCGTGATCGTGCGCAGCATCGGGAACAACTGCGCCTGCAACTCGTCGTAAACCGCCTGGCAAACGCCCGCCGCCGTTTCGTTGCCGCCAGCCACATTCACCAGCGTGCCCTGTTGGTAGTAGGGCGCAAACTGGCGCTCGCGGTACATGTCGGCAATGGGCTGGGCATCACCGGCTTCGGTTTGCAGAATCAACACATTGGGCGGCACCCCAGCACCTTCGCCATACGGCGCCAGGTTGAGCAGGCCTTCAGCCAGGCGCGCGGCCAGCGGCAGCGGGATCCAGTAGCTGCGCAGCACGCCCAGCAGCTCTTGCAGCAGCGGCTTGGCAGCAAGCTTTTGCAGGGCGGAAAACATCGCATCAATGCCGCCGAACTGGCCAAAGTCGCCCTGGCACAAGCGCAGCGCGAATTTGTCTTGCAGGGCCTGGGGCGCGCCGACGATGCGAAGCCACTCGGCATCAATCAACTCCAGGCCCTTCGATAAGGCATTCACCGCCGATTGCTTCTTGAGGATGTCGCCCAGTGCATCGCCCACCAGCAGCGCCAGCAGGCTGAAGTAATCGTCGCCGCTGACGCTCAGCCCGGCCAGTTCCTGGCGCAGCGCGGCCACGGTCAGCGCCGGGTCTTCATTCTTGTCGACGATCTTCTTGCGCTGCAAGGTGTCGAGCTTGAGCGGCGCGAACCATTGCTTCCAGGTGGCGTCGTCAAGCACCTCTTTATCGATGATGACGAACAGGCGGAAGCTGTCGCGCTCGTTGATGCTGCGGCTGCGCAGCACGCTCACTTCCTGCAGCACCCACGGCGCATGGTTCATCACGTTCAAGGTGAGCAGCAACACCGCGCCTTGGCAATGCGCCAGCCACTTGTGCAACTGCGGCGCGTATTCCTGGCCGTGGCGCAGGTCGCGCACATCGAAGGTGGTCTTGACCAGGCCGCCTTGCTCCAAGGCCTGCACCAGCGCGCGCGCACGCTCGTTGTCGGCTGATGAATGGCTGAAGAAGACGACTGGAGTCATGGGCAGCGGCAGCGCATGGGGCCGCGCAAGTGTAGGTTCGCTGTCGCGGCCAATGCTCCCTAACCTGGTGGAACATGGGCTTGTCGCGGGCATGACTGCATTTGGCAGCGCGCTTGGGTACAGTGCCGCCATGCGCCGCCCCTTGATCGCCCTTGACGCCGACGGCGTGCTGCTCGACCTGCACCACGGCTACGCCACCGCCTGGGAGCGCGCCTTCGGCCAGCGCCCGCAGGAACGCGACCCGCTGGCCTATTGGCCGGTGGACCGCTGGCAGGTCGAGCGCCTGGAAGGCGCACAACGCGACCACCTGCGCGCCCAGTTCGACGAGCCCTTCTGGGCCAGCCTGCCGGCCCTGCCTGGCGCGGTGCAGGCCTGCATCGACCTGCATGCCGCGGGCTACGAGCTGGTCTGCGTCACCGCACTTGAAGCGCGTTTCGAACGAGCGCGCCTGGCCAACCTGCGCGCGCTGGGCTTCCCGATCGAGCGCGTGTTGGCCACGGGCCACAGTGAGGGCGAGCGCAGCCCCAAGGCTGATGCCATTGAGGCCTTGCGCCCGCAGGCCTTTGTTGACGACTATCTGGTCTACATGCGCGGCCTGCCGCAAGAGGTGCACACGGCTCTGGTTTTGCGCGCCCCCAATGGCAGCCCTAACGTTGGGCCTGAGTTGAGCCTGGTGAATTCAACTCACGACGACCTGGCAGCCTTTGCGGCGCATTGGCTTGGGTCTCGCCGGTAGGTGAATATTCACCGGCGCACTCCCCCCTAAGGTGGATGGCTGGCTGTTGCGCCGGTGGCCAACATGGCCGTCACCCCTGCAACCCACGCCGGGGCCTGGGACCACAAAATGATTCTTCAGGAACGCACCTGGGGCGACCACCACATCTACGCTGGCGCCATCGAGTCCCCACGTGGCGGCTACACCGCGGCCATGATCATCCAGCGCCACGCAGGCAAGCGTAAGCAAGAGGTGTTTCGCGACGACACCCTGGCCTGCGCCTACCGCTGGCGCACCGCGCAAGAGGCGATCGACTACGCCATCAACCGAGCGCGCGAATTGCTGGCGCGTCAAAGCGTGCGCCAAGTCGCCTGAGGCTGAGGCCACCGCGCCACGCCGACTGGCAAGCATGCCGGCCGGCCCGCGCAGGCGATGAGCAGTCCGCTGCGGACGTTCTTCGTCAGGGCTCGGCCCCAATACACTGGGGCGATGTCTGAACCGCGCTACGCCTGGGTGATCGTCTGGGCGGTGTTCGTCTGCCTTGGCGTCATCTTCGGCGTCAACTACTCGTTTGCCGCGTTCTTTCAGTCTTTTGCCGACGAGTTCAAGGCCCAGCGCGCCGACATCGCCTTGATCTTCGGCCTGAGCGGCCTGGTGCACTTCAGCCTGGGCGCCCTGGCCGGCATGGCGGCTGACCGCTTCGGCCCGCGGCTGGTCACGGCCGGCGGCATGTTGTGCCTGGCCGCGGGCCTGTGGGCCACCAGCCTGGCGCACAGCATGCAAGCCGTCTACCTGGGTTACGGCCTGACCGTCGGCCTGGGCATCGCCCTGGTCTATTCACCCGCCATCGGCTGCGTGCAACCCTGGTTCACCCAGCGCCGTGGCCTGGCCGGTGGCATTGCCAGCGCCGGCATCGGCGCCGGCACCCTGGCCGTGCCACTGTTGGCGGCGTGGCTGATTGCCGAATTTCACTGGCGCCAGGGCTTGCAGGCGCTGGCCCTGGGCGTGTTGCTGGTGGGGGTGGCAGCCAGCCTGTTGTTGCGCCGCGCACCGCTGGCCCCGGCCACGCCGGGCAGCGTGGCGCGCCCCGGTGAAAGCCTGCGCCAGGCGCTGCGCAGCCCGCGTTTTTGGTGGTTGTATGCCGGTGTGGTGGCCGGCGCCTTCCCA
>JAYUQE010000212.1:0-12500 GCA_043756905.1 Burkholderiales bacterium
CGAGCCGCGCGTGCCGCAAGCGCTGATCGAC
This sequence comes from Burkholderiales bacterium, assembly GCA_043756905.1. GTDB lineage: Bacteria > Pseudomonadota > Gammaproteobacteria > Burkholderiales > Burkholderiaceae_C > Rubrivivax. The sequence continues at coordinate 32 of JAYUQE010000212.1, forward strand.
CTGCCGCATGTGGTGCTGGCCCCGCACATTGGCAGCGCCACCGGGCAAACGCGCCAGGCCATGGCCGATTTGGCGGTGGCCAACATTGCGGCGCACTTTGCCGGCCAGCCGTTGCTCACGCCCGTGCCCGAGTGCCAAGCTTGAGCGGGCCGGGGCGCATGGCATGAACGCGCCACTGGTGGTGGTGATGGGCGTGTGCGGTTGTGGCAAGAGCACGGTGGCTGCCGGCCTGGCCCGGGCTCTGGGCATTGAGTTTTTGGAAGGTGACACGCTGCACCCGGCGGCCAATGTGGCGCGCATGGCTGCCGGCCAGCCGCTGCGCGATGAAGACCGCCAAGGCTGGTTGCTGGCCATCGCCCAGCGTTTGGCTGCGGCACGTGCACAAGCCTGCGGTTTGGTGGTGTCGTGCTCGGCGCTTAAACGCAGCTATCGCGATGTCTTGCGCAGCGCTGCACCCGGCTTGCGCTTCATTCACCTGCACGGTGAACGCGCCGTACTCGAACAGCGCCTGGCCGCGCGCAGCGGCCACTACATGCCGGCCACGCTGTTGCAGAGCCAGCTCGACGCGCTGCAAGTGCCTCAGCCGGATGAACAAGCCATGGAACTGAACATCGACCAGGAACCGGCCGCACTCGTGCGCCTGGCATTGAGCCAACTTCAAGGTAGCAAACCATGAGCTTCAACAAAACCATTCTGTTCACCGACGCCGATGGCCGTGCCCGCTTTCGGCAAGAAGCCGTGCCATTGAACGAAGGCAAGCCGGCGGCCCGGCTTACCAGCTTGATGCCCAGCGCCGGCTACCAACTGCGCTTGAGCCCGGTGGGCTTTCGCAGCGAATTCCATTGCACCGAAACGCCGCAATGGGTGTTCATCCTGGGTGGGCAAATGGAGATTGGCTTGCAGGACGGCAGCTCGCGCGTCTTCCAACCTGGTGAGCATTTCTATTCGGCCGATACCTTGCCCGCAGGTGCCGTGTTCGACCCCAAGCTGCATGGCCACTGGAGCCGGCAAGTCGGCACCGAACCGCTGACCACGCTGTTCCTGCGCGGCTGATTCGCCGCACACCGCTGCACGCCGCCGCATCGCGCCACCCATGCCGATCAAGAACTTCCACGGCCACACGCTCGATGCCCTGGGCGAAGCCATCGTGGCGGGCCACTACCCGCCGGGCAGCGCCATGCCACCCGAGCCAAGCTTATGTGAATCGTTAGGAGTCAGCCGCACGGTGGTGCGCGAGGCCGTGAAGTCGCTCGTGGCCAGGGGCCTGGTGGTCACCGGCCCCAAGCTGGGAACTCGCGTGCTGCCCAGCGACAACTGGAACTGGTTCGACCCCGACGTGGTGGCCTGGCAAAGCAAGGCCGGGCTGACCCGCGAATTCCTGCGCGATGTGCAAGAGCTGCGCCGCGTGGTGGAACCCGCCGCCGTGCGGCTGGCCGCTGAACGCGCCACCGCGGCCGATGCGGCCGGCCTGGAAGCCGCCTACGCCGGCATGAAGCAGGCCATTGAGCAGGGTGGCGACTACGTCAGCCACGACCTGGCTTTTCACCAGGGCCTGCTGCGCGCCAGCCACAACCGCATGCTGGTGCAAATGAGCCAGGCCCTGGGTGCGTTGCTGCGCACCAGCTTTGAGATCAGCACCTCGCGCGAATACGGGCCGGCGACATCGCTGCCGCTGCACCGGGCGGTGTTGGATGCCGTGCTGGCACGCGCACCGGAACAAGCCGAGCAGGCCGCGCAGGCGTTGATTGATGGTGCCAGTGAAGACATCGCCGAGGTGCTGGCCTCAAGGCGCAAGCTGCCTTCGGTGGCGGGCGTGGCGCGCAGACTCGCAACGCCGCGCGGCGCGGCGCAATCCCTAGAGCCGCGGCCGAGCAAAAAGAATTCTGTCAAAGCGTGACAGATGCATCATCCGCCCGCACAGCGGGGTTGGCACGGCGTCGTCCACCCGCCCAGGTTGCCGGCAACGCGGTAGCCGTCCTCATCGGCGCCATTGTTCGCCTTGAAGGAGCATCAAGATGAATGCAACGCCATCGCACGCCAGCAGCGTGCTGGCCACATTTGCGCTGGCCTTGGCCGGCCAAGCCTGCTGGGCCGCCGAATGGCCCACCGCCGGGCACGATTTGAAGAACTCGCGCCACCAGGCCAGCGAAACCACGATCAACAACAAGAACGTCGCGGGCCTGAGCGTGAAGTGGGCCTTCAGCACCGACGGCGATGTGACCGCCAACCCTGCGATCGACGGCGACTTTCTGTACTTCCCCGATTCCACTGGCTCGCTTTACAAAGTGAACTGACACACCGGCGCGCTGGTGTGGAAGTCAGCCATCTCAAGCTACACCGGCGTGCCCGGCGACTTTGCCCGTGCCACCCCGGCGGTGAGCGGCAATGCGCTGATCCTGGGCAACCAGGCCGGGCGCTTGCTGGGCCCTGAATTCGGCCAGTCTTTCCCGGCTCCGGCAAAAGTGTTCGCGGTCAACAAACACACCGGCGCCGCGCTCTGGGCCACCCAGGTAGACAGCACGGAGTATTCCTACGTCACGCATTCGGCACTGGTTGTCAATGGCACGGCCTTCGTGGGCACGGCGTCGAACGAAGAGTTGCTCGCGGCCTTCGTGCCGCCAAACTTTTGGAGCTGGAACTTCCGCGGCAGTGTGACCGCGCTTGACGTGGCCACCGGCGCCATCAAATGGAAGACCTACACCGTGCCGGCGGGGTATCACGGAGGCGGCATCTGGGGCAGCACCGGCGCGGCTGACGTGAAACGCAACCTGCTGTTCGTGGCCACGGGCAACAACTACATGGTGCCGCAAGGCGTGCTCGACTGCCTGGCGGCGGGTGGCGCGGCAGCCAGTTGCATGAGCCCCGACAACCACTTCGATTCCATCATCGCGCTGGACATGACCAGTGGCGCCGTGCGCTGGGCGGCACGTGGCTTACCGCAGGATGTTTGGAGCGTGGCTTGCGGCCTGAACGTGCCGGGCGCCATCACCATCGGCCCGGGCTTCCCCGGCGTTTACGGCAATTGCCCCAACGGTAACCCGGGCACCGCTGGGCCCGACTACGACTTCGCACAAGGGCCTCTGCTGTTCAACGGCGACGATGAAGATTCGCTGGTGGGCGCGGGTCAAAAGAGCGGCATGTTCTGGGCCTTCCGCGCCAAGGACGGCAAACTGGCGTGGTCGCGGCAAGTGGCGCCGGGGGGCGTGACCGGTGGGCTGCAATGGGGCTCGGCGACCGATGGCAAAGACATCTTCGTGGCGGCTTCCAACGCTGGGCCTACCAGCAATGGTGGTGGCGCTGGCGCTGGCCCATGGACGCTGAAAGACGGCAGCATCACCCACCGTGGCGGCTGGGCGGCCCTGGACGCCAAGACCGGCAGTGTGCAGTGGACCACCGCCGATCCGCAAAGCGGCGGCCGTGCCGAAGGCGCAGTGAGCCTGGCCAATGGCGTGGTCTTCGGCTGTAGCGTGGCCGGGCAGATGCGCGCACTCGATGCCAAGAACGGCAAGGTGCTGTGGAGCTTTGCCACCAACGCACCATGCACCGCCGGCCCGAGCGTTGCGGATGGCATGGTCTATTGGGACAGCGGCAGCTTCGGCTTGTTTGGCCCCACCGGGCCGCGCAAGGTCTTCGCGTTTGGTTTGAACTGAACCGCTTGAAGACGCAACGGCGCGGTGAGTCGCACTCACCGCGCCGTTACTCATTTCAGCAGCGCATCAGTGAATGTGGCTACCGCCGTGAATATCCAGCTCAATGCCCGTCACATAGCTGGCCAAATCTGAAGCCAGGAACAGCGCACAGCCCGCCACTTCATGCGCATGCCCCGGCCGGCCCAGCGGCACGCTGGCCACGATTTGCGCCAGTTTCTCCGGCGTCATCATGCCGGCGGTGATGTCGGTGTCGATGAAGCTGGGGCAGATGGCATTGACGCGAATGTTGTCGGGCCCCAGTTCGCGCGCCGCGGCCTTGGTGTAGCCCAGGATCGCGGCCTTGGCCGCCGAGTAATGCGAGCCGCCGAAGACGCCGCCGCCGCGCTGGGCCGAGACCGAACTCATGTTCACGATGCTGCCGGCGCGCTGCGCGCGCATGCCCGGCACCACCGCCTGGGTCATGAACAGGGTGCCACGCATGTTCACATCCATCACGCGCTCGTAGGTGGCGGCGTCGACTTCCATCAAGCGCTGCGGGCTGGTGATGCCGGCTATGTTGACGAGCACGTCGATGTGGCCGAAGGCCTTGAGTGCAGCGGCCACCGCAGCTTCACACTCGGCCTTGTTCGTCACGTCACAACGCCCGCCGATGTGGCCACTGCCAGGCAGCGTGGCCGCCGCCACTGTGGCAGCGCGCTCATCCAGATCAAGAACTTGAATGCGCGCGCCATGTTCGGCAAACAGGCGCGCGCAGGCCAGGCCCAGGCCACGCGGGCTGGCGCCGCCGGTGATGATGACGCTGCGGTCTTGCAAGAGCATGAAAGTTTCCAGTAACGTTAAGTGTGCAGGGGCTATGGCTTGAGTGTGGCGGTGACGCCGGCTCGCTCAAGCTTTGCGGCCCCGCCAGTACGCTTCGCGGCGGCGAAAGGCAGCAACCGCCACGACGACGACTTCGAGGTAAATGACCGAGTAGGGAAAGTCTTTCGGGAAGACTCTGCGCGTGCGGTACTTGTACGGTGAGCCAATCCCCGGCATTTCACCCGCGAGATGTGTCGCCTGTTCAACTTGTTCAACGAATCGAGAACCGAGCCCGGCACTCCTGACGTCGTAGTACTGGGCCTGCTTGCCCAACTCTGCCTTGGCCAGCGGGTGAAACCGTACCGGCTTCACCGCAAGTTGCGCCTGACTTCGGCAAACACTTCTTCAGCGGGAATCAGCGCCACATCAGCGCTCTCGATTTCCTCAACGCGCTGGCGAATTTCAGCATCCCAGGCAACGTCTTCGGTGGCGAGATCTTTGCCATGCACGGAAGCAAGTAGCACCTCGGCCAAGCGTGCTCGATCCTCCAGGTTAAGTTGCAAAGCCATCTGGGACAGGTGAGCGACGGTATCGGTCATGTTGGCCTCCTGGGTGCAATGGCGGCAGTTTACGGTTGCAGGTCTTGGTTACCTTGGGCCCAGGTCGCGGGTCGTTCGGCGGTAGCTTACTTTGCCAGCGCCTTGCGCACCACCGCCGCCACGCCCTCGGCATCGAGCCCGTAGTGCCGGTATAGATGCGTCGGCGGGCCGAGCAGGGAATACTGGTCGGGCATGCCAATGCGCACCAAGCGCGCCGGCAAGCCTTCCTCAGCCAACACTTCCGCCACCGCCGAGCCGAAGCCCGATGACACGTTGTGCTCCTCGGCCGTGATCACCACGCCGTGGCGCGCCGCGCGGCGAATGGCTTCGCGGTCAATCGGCGCGATGGAATACATGTCCACCACGCTCAGTTCAATGCCTTCGGCCTTGAGCAATTCAGCCGCGCCCAGGCTGGCGGCCACCAGGTTGCCGATGGCCAGCACGGTGGCGTGTTGGCCTTGCCGCAAGGTGTTGCTGCCGCCGATCTTCCATTCGGGCGGCGTGCTGTACACCGGCACCTCGCGGCCGCGCCCGGCACGAAAGTAAATGGGGCCGTTGTGGCTGATCGTGCTGGTTAACGCGGCGCGCAGGGCCATGCCGTCGCACGGCGCCATGAGCGTCAGGCCGGCGATGGCACGCAGCGCGCCGATGTCTTCATTGCAATGGTGGCTGGTGCCGTAAAAGCCCATGGCGATGCCGCTGTGCGTGCCGACCATGCGCACGTTCAGGCCGGGGTAGCAGATGTCGTTGCGGATGTTTTCCACCCCCATCAGCGCCAGGAAGAACGAATAGTTGCTGATGACCGGAATGTGCCCCGTGGTGGCCAGCCCGGCGGCGGCGCCGATCATGTTGCGCTCGGCAATGCCGAAGTTGAAGTAACGGTCGGGGTACTTGCGGCCAAAGCCCACCACTTGTGTCGGGCGGCCCAGGTCTGCCGTGCAGACCACGATGTCATGGCCTTGCTGCACCAACTCATCAAGCACCGCACCGGTGGTGAGCTGGGGCGACAGGCCCAGCGACGTGGCCATGTCCCAGGTGGCACCGTCGGCCAGGCCGTGGATGCGGCTTTCGCTCAGGTCGAGCTTGGCGCGCGCCTCGGGGCTGATGTAGGTGATGCCATCGGCGCGCGGTTGCGGCACCCAGCGGCTGATGTCATGCGTTGTCATCCCAGGCTCCCTTCCAGCACTTCCTTGTAGGCCTGCTGCAAATCTTTCGGGCCCAGGAAGCCCAGGTGCCATTGCCAGCCGTGTTCCATGAAGCTCACGCCCTTGCCGCTGACGGTGTAGGCCAGGATGCAGGTGGGCCGGCCGTCGGGTTCGTTCAGCGCGGTGTTCAGCGCGGTGCTCAAGGCATCAAGATCGTGGCCATCGGGCACGACCAGCGTGCGCCAGCCGAAGGCTTCCCACTTGGCCTTGAGCGGCTCGGTCTGCATGGTTTCCTGCGGGTCGCCGTCGCTGCCGGCGGCGTTGATGTCGACGATGCCCACCAGGTTGTCGAGCTTCCAGTGCGCGCCCGAAATGGCGGCTTCCCAGATCTGGCCTTCGGTCTGCTCGCCGTCGCCCATCAGGCACACCGTGCGCGCGGGCGAGCCGCGGCGCTTGGTGCCCAACGCCATGCCCACTGACACGCTCAGGTTGTGTCCGATGGAGCCGGATGAAAAATCAACGCCAGGCACCTTTTTCATGTCGGGGTGGTCGCCCAGCGGGCTGCCGAAGCGGGTGTAGGTGTCGAGCCAGCTTTGCGGGAAGAAGCCCATGTCAGCCAGAACCGGGAACAGGCCGATGGCGGCGTGGCCCTTGCCCATGGTGAAGCGGTCGCGGTCCACCCATTGCGGCTCGGCGGCGCGCACATGCATGAAGCGGTAATACAACGCGGCCACGATTTCGGCCATGGAAAAGCTGGAACCGTAGTGGCCCGAGCCGCAGATATCCGTCATTCGCAGGGTTTCCAGGCGGATCAGCCGCGCTTTTTCGCGCAACGCTTCCTTGGTGACCGCATGCGCGGTGCGTGAACTCATCGATGGCTCCAGGGGGTGGGGTCAGGTCTTGCTTTTTGCAGCGCGCTCGGCCGCCGCGGGCGGCAGGCCGTTCAGCGCGGCGATGAAGTCAGCCAGCATCGGCACATAACGTTCGCCTTCACCTGCGGCTTCCATGGCGGCGAAGCTGTTCTTCACCGCGGCCTGCATCGGGTTCACCACACCCAGCTCGCCGGCCATGCTGGCCAGGTAGCGCATGTCTTTGTGGGCGTTGCTGATGGTGAACTTGTGGGCGTTCTCGTCGTGCAGCAGTGACCACTGCATGAAGGTGTCATAAAACGGGCTGCGCATGCGCCCGGCGCCGATGACCGAATGAAACTGCTCGATGCTCAGGCCCGCCTTGCGCGCAATAGTCAGGCCTTCGGCAAACAGCGCGGCGTAGCCCATGGCGATGAAGTTGTTGATCAGCTTCATCTTGTGGCCCGCTCCCACTGGCCCCAGGTGCACCACGTTGCCGGCCCAGCAGCGCAGCACGGGTTCAATGATGGCGAAGGTGGCGGGGTCGGCGCCGACCATGGTGTCCAGCGTGCCGGCTTCGGCTTCCTTGGGTGTGCGCGACAGCGGTGCATCGGCAAGCGTGATGCCGGCCAGCGCGCATTCGTCGGCCAGGGCCAGGGTGGACACCGGGTTGGAAGTGGAGCAATCAAGCACGATCAGCCCGGCCTTGCGCGAGGCCAGGATGCCCTGCGCCCCACGCATCACCGCTTCAACCTGCGGCGAGCCGGTGACGCAGATGTGGACGATGCTGCAAGCCTGCGCCAGTTCCAGCGGCGTGGCGGCTTCGCGCGCACCGAGTGATTTCAAACGTTCGACCGGCTCGCGGTTGCGGTGGCCCATCACCACCAGCGGGTAGCCCTTGGTGACCAGGTTCTTGGCCATGCCGGCGCCCATCAGGCCCGCGCCGATGAAGCCAATGGTGGGTTTCAGGTCGCTCATCGCTTGCCCGCTCCATTCAATGCGCGGTATGCGCGGATCACCTGGCTGTCATCGGCCGCGCCATGGCCCAGGCCGCTGGCGGCCAGGAACATCTGCATGGCGGCTGATGACAGCGGCAGCCCGGCCTTCAGCGCACGCGCTTCGCCCAGCACGATGCCGAGATCTTTGACGAAGATGTCCACCGCGCTGGTGACAGCCGGGTCAGCCATCATCATGCGCGGCCCACGATCCCCCCACATCCACGAATTGCCGGCGCTGGCGCTGATGATTTCGTGCACCGTGGCGGTGGAGACTCCCGCGCGTTCGGCCAGGTGCATCGCCTCGGCCGCGGCGGCGATGTGCACGCCGCACAAGAGCTGGTTGATCATCTTGGCGGTGCTGCCCTGGCCGACGCTGCGGCCGCAATCGAATACGCGCTGGCCCAGCGCATCGAGCACGGGCTTGGCGCGCGCCATCACCGCTTCTTCGCCTGAACACATGATGCTCAGTGACGCCGCATGCGCGCCTTTGGTGCCACCTGATACCGGCGCATCGAGCGTTCGCAGGTTCATCACCGCCAGCCGCTGCGCGGTGCGTGCGGCATGGGCCGGCGCCTGGGTGCAGCCCAGGGCGACGATGGCGCCAGCCGGCAATGCCGCAGCGGCGCCAGCATCAAACAACACGCTTTCGGCCTGCTCGCCGGAAACGACCATCAGCCACAGCAACTCGGCACCCTGCGCCGCGTCGGCCGCGCTGGCGGCTTCCTGGCCACCGGCGGCCACCAGCACATCGGCGGCACCGGCACGCACATCAAAGCCGCGAACCTGGTGCCCGGCCTTGACCAGGTTCAAAGCCATGGGCACGCCCATGGCACCCAGGCCGATGAAGCCAATCTGCATAACGTTTGACCTAGTGCAGTGTTCGATGTTGTGTGGAACGAGAGAAAACCGATGGATTTGGTCGTCTGGCTAGGCGCAAACCACAGCGATGCCGGGTGGCATCGTGAGGATTTGCAACGAAGCCAGGCGGCCAAAGACGCGGTTTTATGTTCCACACAGCATCGAGCACTGCACTTACCTATTCTTTAACGGCGCCCGTCATCGCACTCACATAGTGCTCGACGAAAAAGGCATACAGCACCACCAGCGGCAGCGAGCCCACCAGTGCACCGGCCATCAGCGAGCCCCAGCGGTATTGGTCGCCATCGGTGAAGGCTGAGAGGATGGCCACCGGCACGGTTTTCTTTTCGGTGCTGTTGATGAAGGTGAGCGCGTAGATGAATTCGTTCCAGCACAGCGTGAGGCAGAAGATGGCGGCCGAAATGAGCCCCGGCACGGCCAGCGGCAGGATGATCTTGGTGAGGATCTGCCAGCGGTTCGCGCCATCGACCAGGGCGCTTTCTTCCAGCTCGTAGGGGATGGTCTTGAAGTAGCCCATCAACAGCCAGGTGGAAAACGGAATCAGGATGGTGGGGTAGGTGAGGATCAGCGCAAACGGTGTGTCGAACAGGCCGTATTGATAGACCACCGTGCTCAGCGGGATGAACAGAATGGATGGCGGCACCAGGTAGGCCAGGAAGATCGAGCCGCCTACCCACTGCGCCCCCTTGAAGCGCACCCGCGTGATGGCATAGGCCGCGAACACGCTGGCGATGATCGACAGCACGGTGGCCGACACCGCAATGAACATGGTGTTCCACAGCCACAGTGGGTAGTCGGTCTTGAACAGCAGGTCGTGGATGTGCTCGAACGTGGGGTTGAGCGTGTAGAACGGGTTGTGCGCGTCCAGGTCGAGCAGATGCTCCTTCGGCTTGATGGCGGTCATGGCCATCCAGTAGAAGGGGAACAGCAACACGATGACGATCAGCGCCAGCGGCATGTAGGTGCGCACCACGCGCTGCGGCAAGGTGCTCAGGAAGCTCATGCCTTCGCTGTGATCCGCCTCTTTGGCGGCGGCGGTTGCGACGCGGGAGTCACTCATTGCTATCACTCCCGGCCTGCCATTTGCGCCGCTGTAGCCCGAACCAAGACACCAGGATCGCCGCCAACAGAAACGGCACCATGGCGGTGGACACGGCCGCGCCTTCGCCGATGCGCCCGCCCAGGATGGCGGTGTTGTAGCTCATGGTGGCCATCAATTCGGTGGCGCCGGCCGGGCCGCCATTCGTTAACACTTTGATGAGTTGGAAATCAGTGAAGGTGAACAGCACCGAGAACGTCATCACCACCGCGATGATGGGTGTGAGCAGCGGGTAGGTGATCTTCACGAACATCTGCCAGCGGCTGGCGCCGTCGAGCGTGGCGGCTTCGTACAGCGACGCCGGCACGGTTTGCAAACCGGCCAGCAGCGAAATGGCGATGAAGGGCACGCCGCGCCACACATTGGCAAAGATCACCGAGAAGCGCGAATTCCAGACATCGCCCAAGAAGTCGATGTTGCCGGTGATCAACCCCATCTTGCGCAGCGACCACGAGATCACCGAAAACTGCGGATCGAAAATCCACCAGAAGGCGATGGCCGACAACACCGTGGGCACGATGAAGGGGATGAGCACAAAGGCCCGGATCAGCGCCTTGAACGGCAGGTTTTCATTCAGCAGCAGCGCCAGGTACAGGCCCAGGCCGAACTTGATGACGCTGGCCACCACGGTGTAGAACAAGGTGAAGAACACCGCCGTCTGGAACTTGCTGTCGCCCAGGATCCATTCATAGTTTTCGAGGCCGACGAATTCGCCCGGCGTGCCGATCTTGGTGTCAGTGAAGCTCAGCCAGATGCCCAGGCCGAGCGGGTACACCAGGAACAGCAGCAGGAACGCCGCGGTTGGCAACATGAACAAGAACCCCAGGAAGTTCTTGCTCTGCCACAGCGTCTTCATCACATGCGGCTCCCGGTGCCCCTGCCGCGCATCAACGGTAAATGCGCTTGGCCTGGCGCTCGGCCACGGCGATTGCATCCTTGATGGAGGCGCGGCCGGTGCACACCGTTGCCACCATGTCGAGCAACACAAAGTCGGCCAGCGCGCCGGCCGCCTTTTCGCCCACGCTGCCCAGGCCACCGGCGGTGAGCGTGCGCTTGCCGGCATCGCGCAGCATCGACAACTTCGGGTCGGTCTTCCAGACCGCGTTGTCGTCGTATGCATTCAGCGGGTGCGTCAGGTAGGCCACCGAATCGACCAGCCATTTGTTGTAGTTCTCGGCTTCGAGCATGAAGGCCAGGAAGGCCTTGCAGGCGCTCTGAGCCTTCGAATACTTCATGATCATCATCGGGTAGGCGATGTGGAACTCGGTGGCTTTGCCCACCGGCCCGATCGGCCACAACGAATGGTTCATGTCGTCCATCACCTCCTTGGCTTTGGCATCGCCTTTGGCCGCGCCGGCCTTGGCCGCGGCGTAGATCGACACGCCGTTGTTGGTGAGCGAAACCTGGCTTTCCAGGAAGGCCTTGTTGTTGAACGAGTCGTTCCACGACGCGGTACCCGCCACGAAGGTGTCAGACAAGGCCTTGCAGTATTCAAGCGCCTTCACGGTTTCGGGTGAAGTGATGATGACCTTGTCGTCTTTGTCGACCAGGTTGGCACCCTGCGACCACAGCGCCCAATGCACCCAGGCGTTGCCGTCGCCCGAAGCGCGGCCCAGGGCAAAGCCGCCCGGCACCGACTTTTCTTTCAATGCCTTCATCAAATCGAGGAAGCCTGCGGTGTCTTTCGGAATCTCTTTGAAGCCGGCCTTTTCGATCATGCTTTGCCGGTAATTGATGACGTTGCCGTTGTAGGCCATGGGGATCGCGATCCACTTGCCTTTGCTCTGGCCATAGGTCACCGCGGTGGGCGTCCAGCCGCCGTACTTCTTGCCCAGGTAGTTGGCGACGTCACTCACGTCGGCGCACTTGGTCGGGAACAGGTGCGGCAACGAGTACAGGCCCCAGAACATGTCCGGGCCCTGATTCGTATTGGCAGCGACGCTGGCCTTGGGCTGCACGTCGTCCAGCGATTCGTTGATGACCTTGACCTCGACGCCGGTGGCCTTGGTGAAGTTCGCCACCAGGGCCATGAAGCTGTCTTCCTCGCTTTGCACGAAACGCTTCCAGCGCAGCAGCGTGATCTTCGCGCCCTTCTCTGGCTTGAACGGCGAGGCCTGGGCCCAGGCCTGCGCCCACAACGCCAGGTTGGCGGCGCTGGCGCCGGCCAGCACGGCGCCGGTCTTGAGGACATTGCGGCGGGTGAAGTTGCTCTCGGTCATAACCAGTGTCTCCTCGGGTCGTGATGGATCGGGTTGGTTGAAATCGAAAGCCGGCCTAGATCCGTTGGCCGCTCGACGCGTCGAAAAGGTGCGCAAGCTGTGCGCGCGGTTTGAGCCGGATCTTCATGCCCGGCGCGAACTCGTGGCGCTCGCGGAAGATGGCCACGATTTCCTGCCCGCCCAGGCGCGCAAAGAGTTGCGTTTCGCTGCCGGTGGGCTCGATCACGACCACCT
>JAYUQE010000213.1:0-12500 GCA_043756905.1 Burkholderiales bacterium
CCGTTCGATACTCAAAACGCGCCACCGCTTCGCTGGCGTGCTTGCCGCGTGCGGCCAACTGCCAGGAGGCCAGCAAATTGGGCCACGACACCAGTTCACGAAACGCCCGCTCAAGCACGGCTGCGGCACCTGCCAGCGGCCTGGTGGTGCATACCCGCGCGCGGCAGTTGCTGGAGTGGCTGGTGCCGCAGGCGGCGGCCTTTCCGCGCGAACACCGGCACACGCTCACGCGCCACGCCTGCGAGCTGGTGATGCGTGTGCTGGATGAGCTGGTGGCCGCGCGTCACCATGAAGGTGCGGCTCGCGGCAACGCCCTGCGCGAGGCCGACATTGCGCTGGATCAACTGCGCCAATACCTGCAACTGGCCTGGCAATGGAAGTGGCTCAGCGACGGCCAATACCGCCACGTCAGTGGTTTGACCGATGAGCTTGGCCGCTTGATTGGCGGCTGGCGCCGCAGCCAGAAAAAGGGGGCCGCGCCGGAGTGAAACACTCACCCAGGGCGCGGCCGGTTTGACTATGCGCCACGGGCCAACCCGTGCCGGGACCGCCCCGCGCCATTCCACAGCCCGCGCGCTCGAAGCACCCACCGTGATGGGCACCCATTTCTGCACGCGGGCCAGGGGATGTGGCAGCACGCACCAGGCGCAAACCCAACGTGTTGTTACGGTTGCCAACGGTGTTCCTGTTGCGGTAGGCGGCGCGGCAGTGCGGCCCGGTGTTGTTCCAGTCGCCGCCGCGCACCGCCCGCGGAAGGCTTGCGGGGGACCCCACAGCTTGCCAGCCTTGCGGCACCAAGCTGCCGGCGCAGTATGGGGCAAAAATTTTTCGAACAGCACGCTGCGCGCGCTGTCAGGGTTCCGGGTTCGATGGGGCAGCACGCACCAGGCGCAAACCCAACGCGTTGGCACGGTTGCCAACGGGGTACCAGTAGCGGGAGGCGGCGCGGCAGCGCGGCCCGGTGAGGTGCCAGCCGCCGCCGCGCACCGCCCGCGGAAGGCTTTCATCCAACACTTCGCCTTGCAGCGCTGCCAGGTCATGGCCTGCGGCGTTGTAGACGCTGGCCGTCCACTCCCACACATTGCCTGCCAGGTCGCACAAAGGCCCCGGCGCGTCGCCCGCCGGGAACACCGCCACCGGGCTGGTGCAGCGCAGGCGCGTGTCTTCATGGTTGGCGCGTTCAGCGCTGATCCCAGCATGGCCCCAGGGCCAGGGCCGCGCTTCATGGCCACGGGCAGCGGCCTCCCATTCGGCTTCATTGGGCAGGCGCACGTCGCGGCCGGTTTGGGCGGACAGCCAGCGGCAATAGGCCAGGGCCTCGATGAAGCAAACACCCACCACCGGCTGGGCGGTGTGGTTGTGCTGGCTGTCGTTTGCAAACAGCGGTTCGGTGGCCGGCTTGGCGCTGAAGTTGTCATCAAGCCAACGCCTGCCGTCGCCTTCACTCCATTCGATACACAGCTCCATGTTTTTCCTACGCGTCGGCGTCAGCCCGACGAACAAGGCCTCATCGAACGCCGACTGTCCATGCTCGCGCAGCGCTTTCAGGCGCGGCCGCCACCACGCCATTTCATCCTCCATCGCCAAGCCTTCGCGCAGCCACTTGCGCGCTTGTTCGCCCACCCACCACTGTTCATCTTGATAGCCGCCGGCATCCACAAAACATTGGTACTCGGCGTTGGTCACCGGCGCGAACGCCATCTCAAAGGCTTCAATCGCCACTGGGGTAAGCGGGCGTTCGTCGTCATCGCCATCCAGGCTGCCGATGGTGTACGTGCCGGCTTCGATGCGCACCCAATGCTTGTCGTTCGGCCAGCGGTAGCGCACGCTGGCTTGCGGCCCCTCATAACGCGGGTCACCCAATTCGCCCAGCGCGCGAGCGGCCTCGATGCGCAAGCGCACATCGGTGGCGGGGTCGCGGCTGCGTTCGAGCAGGCGCGCTTGCAGTTGCGCCAGCAGCTCGGGCGTGATGTGGGCCAGGCAGCCTAGCGCGGCGCGCGCAGCCAAGGGCAGGTTCACGGCCATCACGCTGCGCAGCAAGGCATCGGGTGCGGGCGCCAACTGCGCCGCCATCTTGATGGTTTCTTCCCAGGGCGACACACCCGGGCCGGGCAGGGGGTCGAGCAGGCCCATGCCGGCCTTGACCTGCGCCAAATCTTCCAGCGCTGGTGCGCTCACATCAGGCAAGGCTTGGTCGGCCTTGCTCAGTGCCCGTGCGGCGAAAAATTCCTGCCAGAGCTGGTGGCTGAACCGGAATTGGCCGCTCAATTCGGTTTCGGCAATGCCCAGATCTTTGGCGGCCTGCAACCATTCAGGTAAGCCGGCGGGGTTGCTCGCATCCAGCCTGACCTGGTCTTCATCCACCGACACCGCTGCGCCCAGGCGCTGCATGGCCAGGCCTTGTGCATCCAGCCCGCGCACCAGCCCGCCCTTGGCGGGCAGCGCGAGCAAGTGGCTGCGCCAATGCGTTTCATCAAGCACTTGCCGCGCATCGCGCTCATGCAGCAAGCCCGGCGCATTCAAGCGGCCTTGGCCCAGCTCGCGGCGCAGGCGCAGCCAGGCCAGGCCGCTGAAGAGTTCAGCCCGGTGGCGCGCGGCGCGGCCCAGGCTTTCATACAGCACGCACTGCGCGGCCAGGTTCAGCGGCAGGCGTGAAAACGCCAGCAGCGTGGCATCGCCATCCAGCACGGGCCACAGCGCGTTGCTTTCGCCCAGGCGCAACGCGCAGTACGCCATCACCTGCTCCGCGCTCCAATCCTGCAAGCTGGCTTGCTGCACCTTGAAATGGTCAGCCGGGCGGGCCAGGCTGTAGCTCAGGTCTTGCTCGCGCACGCTGAGCACCGGCGCGGCCATCAGGGCCTGCTGGCCGAAGGCCCAGAGCGAAAAGCGCTGCACCACTTCGCTGCGCGGCGTGCCGTCAACGCTGGGCAATTCGTTCAAGCCATCCAGCAAATAGCGCACGTTGCCCAGGCGTTCGGGCTGTGCCGCAGCGGGCCAGTTTGGGTACAGCGCGGTGAAGCGCTGGGTGAGCCATTCGCGCGGTGCGGCGCTGCCGGGCGTGTATTCACTCAGGCGCTGCCAGATGCAGATTTCATCCGGCACTTGGCCCACGTGCAACGCGCGCAGCGCCGCCGCCGCCTGGGTGAGTTCATGGTGTTGCAGCAAGGTGGATTTGCCGCAGCCCGGGCTGCCCTTGAGCAGCCAGCCGCCGGCATCGGATGCCAAGGCAAGCAGCTCGGGCAACGAGTGGCAGCGCGTGGGTGTGAAGCGCTGCTCGGGGCTTTGCGGGCCATGGTCGGTGATCAGGTCGAGGTTGACAAAAGCATGCTTCACGCCACGGTGCTGCCAGTGCGCATGGCGGTGCAGCAAGTAGCCTTTGAGGCCACGCACGGCCTTGGCGTTGAGAGCCAGTTCACGCAGGGTTTCGGGCTCGGGCAGGGGCGCCTGTTCAAGCAGATGTTTGTAGAGCTGGTCTTGGGCGGGGTTGAGGGTTTCTTCCACGGTGGGAGAGGTGACCTCGGCCTTGATGGGGTACTTGGCATGCAACGCCGCAACAAGGCGGTCGGCCGCATCGGGCTGCCACCACTCGACGGCTTTTTCGCCGAAGACGACCGCATCAATGTCAGCGTCTTTATCCATCTGAGCGACGAAGACGCTCGCGTTGAGTTGCCGCGCAGCGTGGGCGACCTTCTTCGGCCACCGGGTGCCCATCGCCAGGCTGGTGGCGCACAAGACAACCGGCGCACCGGCGGCAAGCAGGTTACCGATGGTGCCTGTGAGGGACTCACCAATCTGCATCGTCCCGTCATGCACGGCGTCATAGCCCGCATCGCGCAGCACGGTAGCCAGCAAGTCAGCCTGGGCTTCCTCACGGTGGTGATGGGCGATGATGACTTGGCGGTTCATGAATGCATCACCGAATGGCGCGCAACAACGCCGCCAAACCGCTGCCCCAATCGGACACCATGTCGGCGCATTTGATGTCTGCCAGCAGCGCCGGCCGTTCGCGGCCCGTGAGGAACACCGGCAAGACCTTCACCCCCTTGCCACTGAGCTGGCGCGACAGCGCCGACATCCATTCGCGGTTGAGCCAGTCTGAGCTGCCCGAGGCTGACAAACACAGCGCCAGGTAGCCCGCGCCTTGCAAGCCCGCTTCAACCCGCTCGACGATGGAGTCGCCCACGCCAATGCTCCATTCGGCGAAGAAGACTTCGTGGCCGGCATCGCGCACGGCCTGCGCCAGGCGCTCGGCGGGCTGCACATCGGCACCGCGATAAC
The DNA here is from genome assembly GCA_043756905.1 of Burkholderiales bacterium. Taxonomy (GTDB): domain Bacteria; phylum Pseudomonadota; class Gammaproteobacteria; order Burkholderiales; family Burkholderiaceae_C; genus Rubrivivax. The sequence goes on from JAYUQE010000213.1 coordinate 4,279, forward strand.
TGATGAAAACACTCGCCAAGATCGCCTCCTCCCACCAAGAAACACGGCCTTGCGCGCGTCAAACCCAGTTTTCAGTGACCAGCCCCGGCACGCGCTTGAACTCTTTCAGATTGTTGGTCACCACCACCAGCCCCTGGCTGCGGGCGTGTGCCGCGATGTGCAGGTCGTTCACGCCGATGGGTTGGCCGATCAGTTCCAGCGCGGCGCGAATGCTGCCGTAGTGGTGTGCCGCCTGGGCCGTGTAGTCCAGCACCACCAGTCGGCTGCAAAAGTCTTCCACCACGGCCAGGTTGCGCGGGGGATCAGTGCTCTTCTCAGCGCCATGAACCAGTTCGGCCAGGCTGATGGCCGACAAGGCCAATAGCGCTTGCTGGCGGTTGAACATGACCAGCGCGGCCGGTGGGCGGCGCTTGATGACGTAGATGGCGATGTTGGTGTCGAGCAGGTACTTCAACATGGCGCCCCCTGGGTCAGAAGGGCTCGCGCGGTTTCTGTTCCTGGCTTGCACGTTGCGCCATGAAGTCTTTGGTGGCCACGGGTTGCCCGGGCGGCGGGTTGAAGAAGCTGTCCCAGCCTTGGCTAACGGGTGAGATCACCCGGTCTGTGCCCACCACACGCACTTCAACTTTCTTCACGCCGGCCGGAAAGCGTGCTTCAGCGGGCAGGCGCACGGCCTGGCTGCGGTTGTTGGTGAAGACGGTGCTGGTGGCCATGGCGGGCTCCAAATGACGTGGGATATACGTTCACTATATCCACAACCTGGCCGGGCGTCAAAACCCGCCAGTTACCCGCCGACAACCCGCCTGCTACCTCAAGCCCGCTCAAACTTGAACACCGCCACGCTCGCCCGACAGTTGGGCAGCGTGCGCACGGTGCGGCCGTCTTGCAGGCCGAAGCTGTCGATCACGCGCAGGCCGTTCTTGCGCGCCAGCACTTCAAAGTCGGCATGCGTGCCCACGCGGATGTTGGGCGTGTCGTACCACTGGTAGGGCAGGGTCTTGGTCACCGGCATGCGCCCGCGCAGCACGGCCAGGCGGTTCGGCCAATGCGCGAAGTTGGGGAAGCTGACGATGCCGATGCGGCCCACGCGCGCCGTTTCGCGCAGCATGCGTTCGGTGTTCTTCAGGTGCTGCAAGGTGTCGAGTTGCAGCACCACGTCGAAGCTCTTGTCTTCAAACAGCGCCAGGCCGTCTTCCAGGTTGAGCTGCACCGCGTTCACGCCGCGCTGCACGCACTGCAGCAGGTTGGCGTCATCGATCTCCACGCCGTAGCCGCTGCACGCGCGAGTTTGCTGCAAGTGCGCCAGCAGCTCGCCGCTGCCGCACCCCAGGTCGAGCACGCGCGCGCCGTGCGGCACAAGCGCCGCAATGGCTTCAAGGTCGCTCTTGTCGCTCACTTGAATTCCCCCGCCACACGCTTGAAGTACGCGCGCAACAAGCCGTGATAACGCGGGTCGTCAAGCAAGAACGCATCGTGGCCGTGTGGGGCGTCGATCTCGGCGTAGCTCACATCAATGCGTTGATCCACCAGCGCCTTGAGCAGCTCGCGCGAGCGCGCCGGCGCAAAACGCCAGTCGGTGCTGAAGCTCACCAGCAAGAAGCGGTTGGCGCGTGCCGGCGCGAACGCCGCGGCCAGGCTGCCGCCGTGTTCGCGCGCCGGGTCGAAGTAGTCGAGCGCGCGGGTGATGAGCAGGTAAGTGTTGGCGTCGAAGTAGTCGCTGAACTTTTCGCCCTGGTGGCGCAGGTAGCTTTCGATCTGGAAGTCAACTTGTTGCGTGCTGTAGTTCAGCTCGGCGTTGCGCAGTTCGCGGCCGAATTTCTCTTCCATCGAATCGTCTGAAAGATAGGTGATGTGGCCGATCATGCGCGCCACGCGCAGGCCCTGGCGCGGGATCACACCGCGCGCCGCGTAATGGCCGCCGTGGAATTCGGGGTCGCCGATGATTGCGCGGCGCGCCACTTCATTGAACGCCAGGTTCTGTGCTGAAAGGTTGGGCGCCGTGGCCACGGCAATGCAATGGCGCAGGCGCTGCGGGAAGCGCAGCGTCCAGGCCAGCGCCTGCATGCCGCCCAGGCTGCCGCCCAACACGGCGGCGAGTTGCTCGATGCCTAACGATTCAATCAGCCGGGCTTGCGCATCGACCCAGTCTTCCACCGTCACCACCGGAAAGTCGGCGCCATAAGGTTGGCCGGTGGCGGGGTTCGGGCTGGCCGGCCCGGTGGAGCCGAAGCACGAGCCCGGGTTGTTGACGCCGATGACGAAGAAAACATTCGTGTCCAGCGGCTTGCCCGGGCCAATGAGGTTGTCCCACCAGCCTTCGCTTTTGTCCTGCCCTTCGTAAGTGCCGGCGACATGGTGGCTGGCGTTCAAGGCGTGGCACACCAGCACTGCGTTGCTGCGCGCAGCGTTCAGCGTGCCATAGGTTTCATAGACCAGCGTGTAGTCGCGCAGCGCGGTCCCGCCCTTGAGCGGCAGCGGTGCGCTGAAGTGCATGTTCTGGGGAGTGACGTTGCCGACCGATGACATGAAATCAGGAAATGAAAAACCCGGTGTTGCGCTTCACAGGCAGACACCGGGTGCAGGCTGTTTAGCGGCATTTTTAGAGCGCCCGCAATCGGGGACAAATCGGCGCTGGAGGGGCGGCAGTATAGCGACGCGGGGCGCGCCGTCGTCAGTGCCATCACAGTGCCATCAAGCAGCGGTTTCCTCAGTGTCGGCAACCCAGCCGCCGCGTTTTGACTCTGTGACCACGATCTTCTGATTGACCGGCCGCTCAATGTCAATCAGCCGTTCCATGGCGCGCTTGATCGGCTCGTTGCCACTGTGTTTTCGGCCCACAACAGGCGCAAATGCTTGTCGGCGAGCAAGGGGATGCGCCCGCGCTTTTCCCAACCCGCAACGCTCTGGTCGCTCACACTCAGCAGCTTGCCCAACGACATCTGAGACAGGCCCAGGTGCGAGCGCAGGTAGCGGAATTCGGCACCCGCCAGGCGCCCGGCCTTGCGCGTCAAGGCCTTGCAGATCGCCTGCACCAGGCCGTCAAGGTCGTGGTACGCATAGGCTTTGCCGTAGGACGTGCTCAACACTTCATAGCCGTTGGCAAGCCAGACATTGCGCAGGCCGCCGTCGTCGAACTTCAGCATCATCACGCTCCGATGATCAAGGCCGTCACTCGGCGACCTGAATCTCTGCCGGCCCGCCCTGAAGCAGGCGCAGCCAGGCCAGGATATCGGCCTGGGTGCGGTAGTGGCCGAAGGCCTTTTCATCTTGCTCGCGCACGATGGGAAAGGTGCCCAGGATGTAGGCGGCGTCGTCTTCGTTCAGACCATACAGGTGCATGAACAGGCCGTCGAGCGCGGCCAGGCGGCTGCGGCGGTCTTCCTCGTTCCAGGTAAACGGCGGCAGCACCTGGCCGGCGGCGTCCACATAGCCCAGGTCTTGCGCAAAGGGCGCCAGGTCGTGCGCGGTGTAGCTCAGGGCCAGCACCTGGGGAATGACGAAATCGGCCACCGCGGGCGCGGTATGGTTGCCGTTCATCAGGCCGGCCGCGCGCGCCTGTTGAGCAAAATGTTTGGGCAGGGGTTGCGCGAAGCGCTCGGGGGGGATGACAGGGAGTTGTTCGAGGATGAACCAGTTGAGGTGCGTCCACTTCGCCTTTTGCCGTGTCACGTAGTCAAAGACCAGGCTGTTCATGTTGGCCATCAACAGGGGCAGCCACAAGGCACCGTTGTCGCCGGTATCCTCGGGTACCAGCAGTGGCAAGGTGTTGCCCGCCAGGCGGTAGGGCACGATGGCTGCGATTGCGGTGCGCGCATTGGTCGGGTTGGTGATGTCTCTGAAACCGACGGCCCAGCGCAGGTCGGCTTTGCCTGCACTGCTGTCAACCCAATATTGCGGTTCAGGCGCGAAGGTCGGGTCGCGGCGCTCCTGGTTCGTTACCGCGCGCGAGCTTGATGCGACCTGAAGATTTTCGAGGTTGACGTTGGCGTGGTTGGCGCGGTGGTCGTAGTGCCAGATCGACTTGCCCACGAGCAACGGCAACGCTTGGGCCTGAGCTTTGTCCCAGCGGTTCAACGCTGAGGCCTGCCAACCCTGTGCGCAGAGTTCCTTGCGCGTGAGGAAGCGAGCGGAATCGTTGGTCATGTGGAGCACAGTGCAGTACTTCACTGGCCAGGCCTTGTCAGCATGTTTCGCAGCTCTGCGCACCAGAACGGGCAGTCGTCGATAAATTCCAAGCGTCATGTCAGCGTCGGCCCGGCTCCGGAACACTGGTGCGGCCCCCGTGTTGGGGTTGACGAGATTGAAGTCTTCACTGCTCAACTTCAAACAACGCTCGGGGTCATCCAGCTCCTCTAGCCGGTGCAGGTAGTACGCACACTGCGCCACTTCAAAGCGCCGTTGCGGGCCGCCGAAAATCAGGCACATGAACTTGAAGTTGTCGTGCACATCGGCAAAGAAGTAGCCCTTGTTTTCGAAGTCATACAAAGCCCCCAGCCGCCCCGTGGTGGCGATGCTCTTGAAGAACTCGGCCGCGCCCTTGTCGGCGGCAATGCCGCTGGGCGTGAGCAGGGCCACCAGGCCTTGCGGGTGCACCAGGGCTTGCGCGCGTTCCACGAACAGGCTGTACAGGTTCACGTCGCCACCGCCCAGCAGCGGGTAGTCGCCGGCCTTGGCCAGCACGCGGGCATTGGCCTCGGCGCGTTCAACGGCCTGGGCATAGTCGGCGGCCAGCGGCGCTTTCTTGTTGTGCAGCTCGGCGATCAGGGCCTTGCGGTCGGCGGCGCGCGCCTGCTCGGCAATCTTCGGTTCGCGTTCGGCAAACCATTCCACTTCCTGCAACTTGATGCGGTCCCAGGGCGGGTTGCCGATCACGGCGTCGAAGCCGCCGCGGCCGTCGGCGTCGAACACGGTGGGAAAGGTCGTCCACCAATGGAAGAAGCATTCGCGCCGGGCCAGGGCGCGCACCTCGACCAGCAAGGCATTGGCGCCGGCCACATGGGGCCCATCGCCACCGATCTTGCCGGCATGCAGGCTGGCCACCAGGTTGCGCTGCGGCGAGAACACCTCGCCCAGGGCGCTGCGCAGTGCCTCGCTGCCAAGCTTGGCCATGCGCGCGGGCTTTTCCGGCGGCCAGCCCGGCAGCAGCCAGCGCAGCGCGCGCCAGAAGTCGAGCAAGGCATGCAGCGGCGCCACTTCCGCTTCGGCCTGTGCAGCCAGTTGTTTTGAACGTTGCACCTCGGCCAGGTCAACGTCGGTCTGGTCGGCCACCGCTTGCAGGCTGCGCGCGGCCACGTCCAGCCGCGCCAGCTCGCCTTGCTGGAAGATCATGCCCAGGGCTTGCAGGCCTTGGCGCACATCGGCCAGGCGTTCGCCGTGCAGCGAATCGCCGAGCTTGAGGTGGTGGTCGAGAAAGCTCAGCGGCGCACCGACCGTGAAGGTGTGCAGCCACAGCGCGGTCTTGGCCAACTCCACCGCCATCGGGTTCTTGTCGACGCCGAACAGGCATTTCTTCAACACCATGCGGCGCACGATGTGGCGGTCGTCAAGCTGCGCATCGGTCACGGCCCAGCCATGGGCGCGCGCCTGGGCCTTGATCTCGGCGCGGATGTGGGCCAGGCGCGCCAGCAGCGGGCTCACCCAGGGCCGGCCCTGCTCCACCAGGTGAGCAGACCAAGGCTGGGTGGCCACCTGGCCTTGCGCGGTGGTGGCGGCTTCCAGCACGCGGTCGGCCAGGTCATCCACCAGGGCCACCAGGAAGTGACCGCTGCCCATGGCGGGGTCGCAAATCTTCAGTTCGAGCAGGGCACAAGCGGGGTCGGCAGCGTCCAGCTTATCCCAATCGTTAGGGTTGAGTGAATGCTTCCTGCGCCAGCTTTGAATGAGCCGATCGAACGCGGCGTTGCGCTCGCCCGCCAGCCGGCCGACCGATTCGCGCAGCACCAGGCGCACCAGGTCGTCGTGCGTGTAGTAGCTGCCAGAGACCCTGCGCGCGAAGCTGGCCGGGCGGGCGTCGATGCGGTTGATCTCAAGCTTGTTGCGGTCTTCGTCCTCGGCCTGCACCTCATGCACCAGGGTGTATTCGAGCAGCCGTTCGTAGATGCCGCCCAGGTGCGAGACCGACAAGTCACGGTAGTTGATCCAGCCGCGCAGCACCTCTTCAGTTCGGCGCGACAAGGCGTCGATGATCGGCGCCATCACCTTGTCGGGCACACGGCTGCGTTCGAGCAGCGGCGCGCGGGCGCGGTCGAACAGGCCGCCGTTGTAGGCCGGCATGCCCACGGCGTCGTCGCCCTGATCGATGAGTAAAAAGGCGCCTTGCAGGTCGCGCCAGATGTTGTCGATCACGCTGGAAAGCGGCCGCCCGGCGTCGGCATCGTCGCGCACGCGCTCGCGCAGGCGCTTCACGCTGTAGGCGGCGTAGCGCGGATCGCCCACCGGCAGCAGGCGGCGGTCTTCAGCGTAGAAGAGGAATAACAGCCGGTACAACAGGACGAGGGCGGCTTCGCGCACTTCGTCGAGATACGCCGTGGTGTAGCGCTGGCGCGTGAAGCGGCCGTAGCCGACCGGCTCCTTGATGGCTTGCAGGTCGCCCGCGGCCAGGGCCTGGGCCAGGGCGGGGAAGATGTCGTTGAAAACGCGCGCACCGAGGTCTTGCGAGACCTTTTCTTCATAGGCCCGAGCTTCGTTCAGGGCATAGGCGTGCAGGCTGCGGCCAGCGTTGTCCCATTCCTGCGCCAGGAAGGCCGCGCGGTTGAAAAGCAGGAACATCAGCTTCAAGCCGTGCTCGGCCTCGTAGCCATCGAGTTCGGCTTGCACGCCGGGCACGCCCAGCAGGGCGGCCAGGTCGAGTTCGAAGAACTCCTCGGAGCGCGAGCGCGCGTCTTGCCAGTACAGCCGCCAGGTGCCGCCGTTGGTGAGGATGCCCCACTTCACAACCCGGTCGCTGGCCACGTCGGCCCGGCTCAAATAGCGCAGCATTTGCGACGACGGCGCACTGGGGTCGAAGGCATCCTGGCTGTCGCCTCGATCCAGCGGTTTGAGCCAGCGCTTGGCTTCGAGCAGCGCCACGCCGTGGCGGTAGCGGCGGTCGTCGCGCGCTTCGGCCAGGGCCTTGGCGCGCGCGGCGCTGTGGGCAAAGAGCAGGATGTCGGGCACGTCTTCGCGCCGCTTGCCCGACAGGTTGACCTGCGGCAGGTAGTCGTCGGCCCAGCCCAGCAGCACCAGCACGCGCTCGATGACCAGTTGCTCGGTTTGCGCTTCGTTCAGCGTGGACGCTGCGCTGAGTTCGGCGAACACCGCGCGCAAACTGGCCTCGAAGGCGGCGTAGGCCGCTGCATCAAACGCGAGATAGGGCGCGGTTTCGCGGATGCCGTGGAGCAGGAAGTCCTGGCTGAAGAGTTGGCCCTGCATGCGCGCTTGGTTCGATGGCTGGGCGGGCAGTTTAAGGGCCGAGTCTTTGAACAGGCCGGCATTGCCAGCCTGTTTGCGCGACAGTCAACGGGCGCCACCCAACACAATCCTTCGACCCCCGCCCGGCCGCGCCATGTGGCATGGGCCTGAAGGAGACGGTGCATGCAAGCCTGGCTGAACAAGCTCAACGACCACTTTCCCCTGCGCTACAGCGTGTGGCTGCTGTGCGGCCTGGGCGCGCTGGTGTGTGCTGCGCTGTGGCGCTGGGCCGATGTTGGCGGCGCGGCCTTTGCCGCCTTTGCCGCGTTGGCCGGCCTGGGCCTGCGCGACACCTTGCAGAGCAAGCACTCAGTGTTGCGCAACTACCCGGTGATTGGCCACATCCGCTACTTGCTTGAATTCATTCGCCCCGAGCTGCGCCAGTACTTTTTGGAAAGCGACAACGAAGCCGCGCCGTTCTCACGCCAGCAGCGCTCGCTGGTGTACCAACGCGCCAAGGGCGCGCCCGACAAGCGGCCCTTCGGCACCCAGCTTGATGTGCATGCCCATGGCTATGAGTGGATCAACCATTCGATGGCACCCACGCAACTGGCCAGCCATGACTTCCGCGTCACCATCGGGCCCGACTGTGCCCAGCCGTATTCGGCCAGCCTGTTCAACATCTCGGCCATGAGCTTCGGTGCGCTGAGCGCCAACGCCGTGCTGGCGTTGAACGCGGGCGCCAAGCGCGGCAACTTTGCGCACGACACGGGTGAAGGCTCGATCAGCCAGCATCACCGCGTGCATGGTGGCGACCTGATCTGGGAGATCGG
>JAYUQE010000214.1:0-4305 GCA_043756905.1 Burkholderiales bacterium
ATCGGTTATGTGCAACTGGCCGTGATCCTGGCCGCGGCGCTGTGGCTGTTCGAGGTGCCCATGGCCGGCAGCTTCACGCTGCTGATGGGCATGATCGGCGTGTTCATCATCGCCAACCTGGCCGTGGGCTTCACCTTCAGCACGCTGGCGCGCAACCAGTTGCAGGCGATGCAGATGACATTTTTTTTCTTCCTGCCGTCGCTGCTGCTGTCGGGCTTCATGTTCCCGTTTCGCGGCATGCCGCTGTGGGCGCAGTACATCGGTGAAGTGCTGCCGCTGACGCACTTCCTGCGCATCGTGCGCGGCATCATGCTCAAGGGCAATGGGCTGGTGCAGGTGTGGCCCGAAACCTGGCCGATGCTGGCCTTCTTGGCTGCGGCGGGGCTGCTGGCGCTGGCGCGCTATCGGCAGACCCTGGATTGATTGATGCCGGCGCGGTGGCCGCCGGCCGGTTTCTAGTTCAGGCCTCTTTCCAGCAACTGCGCCACCAGTGCATTGACGCCGCCTTCATGGCCGGCCGCGCGTTCATGCAGGCGCGCCTGCAAGGTGCTGGGTAATTTGCAAGCAAAGGGCACCAGGCCGGCGGCGGCGTCGCGGGCGCGACGCTCGCGTTTGTCAGTGGCGCCGGCGGCGCCCTTGGCAAAGCGATCAGGAATCGGCGTGGCGTTCATGCCGCCTTCCAGCTTCTTGCCTGAATTCTTTTCAAGATCGGTTTTCTTCATGCTCATGGTGCAGGCCTTCAACGGCTGGGGTCAGGGCCTGCATTGTCAACGCGGCACGGCGGCACCCTGCGGGATCAAACAAAACCCAGGTTGCGCAGCGCGGCGTTGAAGTTGGCCAGGTTGGGCAGCACGCCGAGCAGCTCACTGTCAGTGGCGCCGAACCAGCGCCCCAGCGTCGCCGCGAATTGATCGACCGCAGTGGTGGGCAACAGGCGGCCCTGGCCCACGTCGTCAGGCCCGTCGTTGCCGATGAGGGGGGCGGTGCCGTATAGCCGCTGGCCGCGCACCGCGCCGCCCAGCACGAAGTGCATGCTGCCCCAGCCGTGGTCGGAGCCATCGTTGTTGCCCGCCAGCGTGCGGCCGAAGTCTGACGCGGTGAAAGTGGTCACCTTGTCTGCCGCGCCAATTTCCACCATGGCCGCCTGGAACGCGGCCAGGGCTTCGGCCACTTTGGTCAGCAGGGCGGGGTGGCTGGTGAGCAGGCCATCGTGCGTGTCAAAGCCGCCGAGCGAGACGAAGAACACCTGGCGTTTGGCGGCCAGGGCGCTGCCCGCGTTGATCGTGCGCGCCACCATCTTCAGTTGATCGGCCAGCGTGTTGCTGCTGGGGAAGATGGTCTGCAAAGCCGGGCCGCTGGTCAATGCGGTGTTCAGCGTGTCGAAAGCGTCGATGCTGCGCCGGGTGACGCGGGTGTACTCGGCTTCGAGCAGGTGGCTGCGCGCATCCGTCACCAAGCTGCGCAGCGCGGTGCTTGCGGCGCTGGAGCCGAACAGCGGCGCCTTCAGCCCGGCAAACGCCACCGGCCCGCTGGCCCCCACTTGGTACTGCACCGCTGTTTGGCCACTCACGAACACCGCATTACCTGAAACGTTGATGCAGGTGAAGGTGGCGTTGCCGTTGCCGGCTTGGAACAAGTCACCCAGACGCCCGCCCCAGCCCGAGCTCGCGCCTTCGGGGTTCAATGCCTGCCAGACCGACTGCTGGTCGTTGTGCGAGAACAGCTTGGGCGGCAGCGGCACGTTGCGGGCGGTGTACTGCGCCTTGGTGGTGGGCTGCACCAGCGGGCCCAGGTTCAGCACCGCGGCCAGTTGGCCGGCGTTGAACAGCGGCAGCAGCGGCGCCAACTCAGGCGCCAGGGCAAACTGGCACGGCACACCGTTGCGGTTCAACGCCGCGCTCAGCGGGTTCAGTGCCGTGGCGTCGAGCGCGCTGCGCGCATAGGCCAGGCTGGGGCGCTGGGCCTGGTACTGGGCGTACTGGGCCGCGTCGTACGGCACCAAGGTGTTGGCGTAGTCGTTGCCGCCATACAGGAACACGCAAACCAGGGCCCGGTAGTCGCTGGCCGTGGCCGCTGCGGCTTCGCCCAGGGCGGCCAGGTTCAGTGCCCAGGGCGTGGCTGCGCCGGCCATGGACAAGGTGGCTGCGCGTTGCAAGAAGGCGCGGCGCGAGGCCTGGCCGGTGTAGACAGATGTCATGTCTGCGCTCCCTTACTTTTGCACCAGGAATTCGGGCGCGGCCAGCACCAGCGTCAACGCGGCCAGCACGCGGTTGCGGCGGGCGCCTTCCGTGCCAGCAGGCATGGCGTTCAAGGCGGTGGTGATGACGCCCAGGCTGGCGCTGCCCAGTTGCCCGGCGGCGAGCAGCAGGTTGATTTCATCCACCAGCGCGGCAGCCGTGTCGGCCAGCGGCAGCAAGGCGGTGTAGTCAGCCAGCACATCGCCCACGCCCTGGGCGTTGATGGCGCGCTGCATGTAGTTGACAAAGCCGACCACCGAGCTTTCATTGGCGAGCTGGAATTCCGGCGCCACCAGGCTCGCCGCAGCGATGCCGCTGTTGGGCGGCACATAGCCCGGGCGAAAGAAGTTGAACACCGACGGGCTGCGCAGCGGGCTTTGGCCCAAGCGGGTGGCCGGGTCGCCGGTGTTGCCCAGGGCCCAGGCATCGCTGGCTGAGTTGGCATTGACGGCGCGTGCCCAGGCGGCCAGGCGCAGCACGGGTTCGCGCAGTTTGCCGAAGGCCGGGTTGGACAGGCCGGCCGTGTTGCGTGCTTCGTGGTCCAACAAAATGGCTTTGAGCACGGCCTTGAAGTTGCCGCGCACACCCGCGCCGTCGTTGGCAAAGGCAAGCGCCACGCGCTGCACGTAGGCCGGGCTGGGGTTGCTGGTCACCAGGCGCTGGATCAATTGCCGCGCCCAGAACGGCGCCGTGTTGGCGTGGTTGAACAAATGGTCCAGCGCCAGGTCGAGCGCCACGTTGGCGTCGGTGTTGGCGGGGATGTTCAGGCCCAGGAAGGTCTTGGCGCCGGTCTCGTAGCGCGATGTGGTTTGCGCCATCGGGCGGCGGTGGTGGTCAGGCGTGCTGCTGTCGCCACCGGCAAAGTCGGTGCCCCAGCCGGTGAAGACGCGGGCCAGCCCGGAGATGTCGGCCTGGGTGTAGGTTTCCTGCGGCTGGCCATTCGTGAGCTTCACGCTGCCGTCGCCATTCAGCGCCACCAGGCCGATGGTGAACAACTGCATCAGTTCGCGCGCATAGTTTTCATCGGGCAGCGTGCCTTTGGCGGCGTCGGCCTTGCGGTTGCCTTTGAATGTGAGGTACAGGCCCATGGCGTGGCTGGTGGACACGGCGCGCAGCAGCGTGCGCAGGTTGCCGAAGGCATGGCCTTCAAGCAGATCGAGATAAGCCGCCGCCGCGAAGCTGCGCCAGCCGCCGCCGTTGATCAGGCCGTCGATGGCCACGACCAGCACCTCGGACAAAGCCAGGGTCATGCGCTGGCGCAGCGTGTCCGGTGCAGCCAGCAGTTTGCGCCACGTGGCGGCATCGAACCCACCTTCGCCGTTCTTGAAGCTGATGTCGTTGAAGCCCTTGGCCACCAGCCAGTCCCAGCGGCTGGTGTCGCTGGGCAGGGCGAACTGTTCATCGAGCCAGCCGGCGTAGCCCAGGGTCTTGACCCGCTCGATCTGCGTGCGGCTGGCGCCCAGCCCGGCTTGATGGATGAAGCGTGCGGCTTGGGTGCTGGTCAGCGTGGGTGGGGGAGGAGGCGCAGGCGGGGGTAGGGCTGGTGCCTCGCTGCCGCCGCCGCAAGCCGCCAAGGCGGCCAGCGTGGCCAAGGTGGGAGCGGCGCCAGCCGCCAGTGGGGGGAGCGGCTGCGGCGGCCATGACGGTGCCGGGGCCACAGTGGGCAGGGGCGGCTCGGTGGTTTCAGCCATGGTGGCTCCAGTTGTTGTTCAGCGCGAACTGTGGCCAACGCAGCCAGGCGCAGATCGGTTGAAGCGCGACCCCGTAAAGACGGTGAGCAGGCGTTGCAGCGTGCGGGCTTTCAAACCCCGTGCAGCTTCAGCACGGGCCAGCCCTGCGCGGCGGCATGCACGGCCAGTTGCGCATCCGGGTCCACGCACACCGGGTAGGTGGCGGCCTGTAGCAAGGGCAGGTCGTTGATCGAGTCGCTGTACACCGTGGCCACCCTGTCGCTGCGCTGCAAGCCGCGCCCGGCCAGCCAAGTGTGCAGCCGCGCCACCTTGCCTTCGCGCATGTTCAGCACGCCGCTGGGCCGGCCGGTGAATTGGTCTTGCAGGTCGAACTCGCA
>JAYUQE010000215.1:0-4304 GCA_043756905.1 Burkholderiales bacterium
TCGGCCATGGCCTGGCGCGTTTGCCCGGTGGCGCTGCCAATGTGCGGGGCCAGCACCACATGCGGCAGGTCGATCAGCGCTTGCGGCACGCGCGGCTCGTCTTCAAACACATCCAGCCCTGCGCCGGCGATCACGCCTTTTTGCAGGGCCTCGATCAAGGCCGCTTCATCCACCACCGAGCCGCGTGCCACGTTGATCAAATAGCCCTGCGGCCCGAGTGCGGCCAGCACCTCGGCGTTGATGAGCTTGCGCGTGCCGGCACCACCAGGGGTGATGATGGTGAGGAAGTCACTCTGTGCCGCCAGCGCCGTCACATCGGCGATGAAGCGATACGGCAACTCAGGCTTGGCCGTGCGCGCCGTGTACGCCACGCTCATGCCGAAGGCCAGCGCGCGGTGCGCAATCGCCTGGCCGATGCGGCCCATGCCCACCAGGCCCAGGCGCGCGCCGCTCATCTTGCGCGCCAGCGGCATGGCGCCATTGAGCCAGGCACCGCTGCGCACGTAGCGGTCGGATGCGGGCAATTGGCGCGCGGCGCCGAGCATCAGGCCGATGGCGGTGTCGGCCACGTCATCGTTCAGCACATTGGGCGTGTGCGTCACCGTCACGCCGCGCGCCTTGGCGGCGGCCACGTCAACGCCGTCGTAGCCCACGCCCATGATGGAAATCAACTTCAAGGCCGGCAGGGCGTTGATGAGCTCGGCGCCGACCTTGGTTTCGCCGCCACCGGCCACCACTTGCACGCTGGGCGCCAGGGCCGCGAAGGCGGCGGCGTCGGTGAGGTGCAAGCGATCGAGGAATTCGAAGTTCGCCTTCAGTGCGGTGCTATAGAACGGCGAGAGCGGCGCGGCGGCCAGAACAGGGGGCTTGTGGGTGCTGGGCATTGGGAGTTTCACCGGGGGAAAGTTCAATCGTCATACCATAATATCTCCCGCTCACGCCACGCCCTGTACGGGAAAGCCAGCACACGATGAGCAGCAGCCACGAACCACCCGGCAAACCCGCACGCAAGCCGCTGCGCAGCCAGCAATGGTTTGGCCGCCAAGACCGCGATGGTTTTGCCTACCGCAGCTGGGTCAAGGGCAAGGGCGTGCCGCACGACCAGTTCGATGGCCGCCCTGTCATCGGCATCTGCAACACCTTCAGCGAGCTCACGCCGTGCAACTCGCACTTCCGCACGCTGGCCGAGCAGGTGAAGATCGGCGTCTATGAAGCGGGCGGGTTTCCGCTGGAATTCCCGGTTATGAGCCTGGGCGAAACCCTGCTGCGCCCCACCGCCATGCTGTACCGCAACCTGGCCAGCATGGACGTGGAAGAAAGCCTGCGCGGCAACCCGATTGATGGCACGGTGCTGCTGTTCGGCTGCGACAAAACCACGCCCAGCTTGCTGATGGGCGCGGCCAGCGTTGACTTGCCCACCATCGGCGTCAGCGGCGGGCCCATGCTCAGCGGCAAGTTCCGCGGGCAAGAGCTGGGCTCGGGCACCGGCGTGTGGAGCATGAGTGAGCAAGTGCGCGCCGGCACCATTAAGCTGTCTGATTTTTTCGAGGCCGAAAGCTGCATGCACCGCAGCCACGGCCACTGCATGACCATGGGCACGGCCAGCACCATGGCCAGCATGGTCGAAGCCCTGGGCGTGGGCCTGCCCGGCAATGCGGCCTACCCGGCTGTGGATGGCCGGCGCAACGTGATCGCCCGCGAAGCTGGCCGGCGCATCGTGCAGTTGGTGAAAGACGATGTGCGGCTGTCTCACATCCTCACCCGCGAAGCGTTTGAAAACGCCATCCGCACCTTGGCGGCCATTGGCGGCAGCACGAATGCCGTCATCCACTTGATCGCCATTGCCGGGCGCGTGGGCGTGCCGCTCACCATCGACGACTTCGACCAACTCGCCAGCACCTTGCCCTGCCTGGTGAACCTGCAACCCAGCGGCCAATATCTGATGGAAGACTTCTGCTACGCCGGCGGCCTGCCCGCGGTGCTTAAGCAGATCGAGCACCTGCTGCACAAAGACGTGCTCACGGTCAGCGGCCAAACCATGGGCCAGAACATTGCCGCTGCGCAGACCTTCAATGCCGATGTCATCAAGCCCTTTGAAGCGCCGTTCAAGGCCAATGCGGGCATAGCAGTGCTACGCGGCAACCTGGCGCCGCGCGGGGCCGTGATCAAACCCAGCGCGGCCACCCCGGCCTTGATGCAGCACACCGGCCGCGCCGTGGTATTCAACGATTCAGATGACTTTCATGCGCGCATTGACGATGAAACGCTGGATGTTGATGAAACCTGCATCCTGGTGCTGAAGAACTGCGGCCCCAAGGGCTACCCCGGCATGGCCGAGGTGGGCAACATGCCGCTACCGCCCAAGGTGCTGCGCAAGGGCATCACCGACATGGTGCGCATCAGCGATGCGCGCATGAGCGGCACGGCCTACGGCACGGTGGTGCTGCACACCGCGCCTGAAGCCGCTGCGGGCGGGCCGCTGGCCGTGGTGCACAACGGTGATCTCATAACGCTCGATGTGGCCGGGCGCAAGCTGCACCTGCATGTGGACGACGCCGAGCTGGCGCGTCGCTTGGCCGCATGGCAAGCGCCTGCACCGGCCATGGCCAGCGGCTACTGGAAGCTGTACATCGACCATGTGTTGCAGGCCGACGAAGGCTGCGACCTCGACTTCCTGCGCGGCCAACGCGGCTCTGCCGTTCCCAAGGACAACCATTGACATGAGCACCTCCAAATTCGCCCTCGTCACCGGTGCCGGCAGTGGCATCGGCCAGGCCTGTGCCTTGGCCCTGCTGAGTGAAGGCTGGCAGGTGGGCCTGCTGGGCCGCCGCGCTGATGCGCTGCAAGCCACCGTGGCCGCCGCCGGCACGAACAGCGTCAACGCCCTGCCCTTGCCCTGCGACGTGGGCCGTGAGGAACAGGTCACCGCCGCCTTTGACACCCTGCGCCGGCGCTTCGGGCGCCTGGATTTGCTGTTCAACAACGCCGGCGGCGGCCTGGGCTCCACCACGCCCGATATGGTGAGCGGCGAAGACTGGCGCCGCATCGTCGATGTCAACCTGAACGGTGTGTTCTATTGCCTGTCGCAAGCCTTCAAACTGATGCGTGAACAAGCACCGCAGGGCGGGCGCATCATCAACAACGGCAGCATTTCGGCCCATGCGCCGCGGCCGGGCTCAATCGCCTACACCGCCACCAAGCACGCAGTCACCGGCCTGACCAAAACTGCGGCGCTCGATGGCCGGCCGTTCGACATCGCGGTGGGCCAGATCGACATCGGCAACGCCGCCAGCGAAATGACGGCACGCATGGTGAACGGCGTGCCGCAGGCCGACGGCAGCGTGCGGCCCGAGCCGCGGATGGATTTGCAGGCCGTGGTGGACACCTTCATGACCATGGCGCGCTTGCCGCTTTCTGCCAACATCCTGTTCGCCACCGTCATGGCCACCAAAATGCCCTTTGTGGGGCGTGGCTGAATTCAAGCGTTAGTACTCGCGCAGCCGTGCATCGGCCAAGTTCGAAGCCCACCTCACCACCACCACTTCACCACTGGAGTCACCCCATGAAACGCCGCACTTTCAAGACCCTGTTCGCACCCCTTCTCGCCCTCACCGCCGCCGCGTTGCTGGCCGCACCTGCCCTGGCCCAAACCAAACTGAAGTGGGCCCACGTGTACGAGACCAGCGAGCCTTATCACACGCAAAGCGTCTGGGCCGCCGAAGAGATCAAGAAGCGCACCGCCGGCAAGTTCGAGATCCAGGTCTTCCCCGCCAGCTCGCTGGGCAAGGAAACCGACATCAACCAAGGCATGCAGCTTGGCACGGTCGACATGATCATCAGCGGGCCGTCGTTCGCTGCGCGCTCGTATCCGCGCCTGGGCATCGCTTACTACCCGTTCATCTTCCGCGACGCCGATCACCAAGCGGCCTACAGCAAGAGCGCAGTGTTCAAGGAAATGGTCGACGGCTTCCGCGAGAAGACCGGCATTCAGATCCTGGCGTACACCTACTACGGCGCTCGCCACACGACGAGCAAGGCTGCTTTCACCGACTGCGCAGGCATGAAGGGATTGAAGATTCGCGTGCCCGACGTGCCGAGCTACCGCGCCACGCCCGAAGCCTGCGGCGCCAATCCGACGCCGATCGCGTTCGCCGAGGTCTACCTGGCCCTGCAGAACGGCACGGTCGACGCGCAGGAGAACCCGCTAACCACCATCGAGGCGAAGAAGTTCTACGAGGTGCAAAAGCACATCATGCTGACCGGCCACATCGTCGACGGGCTGACGACGCAGGTGGCGCCGCACA
>JAYUQE010000216.1:0-12430 GCA_043756905.1 Burkholderiales bacterium
GGCTGACGTGTTCCTGGTTGAAGGTTTCGTAGTAGCCGGTATCCACGCAGATGCGTTTGGTGCCAATGGCATGGTCCGTGGGCGCCAGCAACTCTGCAACTTTGGGGTCCTTGACGGTAATGCGGATCTTATTGCGCACGAACTCCGCCGCGCTGTCGTTGGACTGCTTGTTGATGAAAATGTCGTTGAACGCATGCGTGAAGTTCGCGCCGCCGCGTTTCCAGCGCCGCTCGTACTCCTGCTGACGCTCTTCCTCGCTCACGTCCGGGGTGGCGCGCTGGCTGTATTCGTACAGGATGCCGGAACGCGTGTCGAGTGCCTTTTTGCGGTTCTCGGCGTAATTGTTTTTCCACGCCTGCTGGTCTTGCAGCGGCAACGGCTGGTTCCAGGCCGGGATGCTGAAGTTGGGCGTGCGCTGAAACACCACCAGCTTGGCCGCTTGCTGGGCGATCACCGGAATGGCCTGGATGCCCGATGAGCCCGTGCCGATGACGGCCACCCGTTGACCGGTGAAGTCAACGCCCTCGTGCGGCCAGGCGCCGGTGTGGTGCTGCGTGCCTTGAAATTCGGCCAGGCCGGGCAGCTCGGGCATGCGTGCCGCTGACAAGGCGCCGGTGGCCATGACGCAAAAGCGCGCGCTGATCTCATCACCTTGCGCGCTGCGCAGCCGCCACCTGTCGGTTTCTGCATCGAAGTGCGCTGCGCTGATGGCGGTGTTGAATTGGATGTCGCGATGCAAGTCAAAGCGTTGCGCCACATGCTGGATGTAGCGCAGGATTTCCGGCTGCGCGGCGTAGCGCTCGCTCCAGGCCCATTCCTGCTCCAGCTCTGGCGAGAAGGAGTAGGAATACTGAAGGCTTTCCACATCGCAGCGCGCGCCGGGGTAGCGGTTCCAGAACCACACGCCGCCCACGTCGGCCGCGGCTTCAAACACCCGCACGCGCCAACCCTGGCTGCGCAGGGTGTGCAGCAGGTGCAGGCCGGCAAAGCCGGCGCCCACGACGGCCACGTCGAGCGCGTCGGCGCTTCGGTGCATGGCGCCTACCGCACTCAAGCCGGCAGCCCGCGCGGCGCGGCCGCAATGGCCGCGTTCACCCTGGGCATCACCTGCTCGGCCATGAGTTGCATCGAACGTTTGGTCAGGCCTTCATCAACCCAGTCCATGCCGGCATAAACCAGTTCGCCGAAGTCGCCGATCTGTTCGCGTAAGCCCAGGATCTGATCGACCACGCTGTTCACGCTGCCGTGGATGCACAGGCGGTCGAGGATGTAGTCGATGGTCACCGTGCTGTCGGGTTGATCCTGGCTTTCCTTGAACACCACCTGGCCGCCGCGCTTGGCCACCTTGGCATACAACTGCTGGTAGTAGTAGCGGTAGGGGCTGCGGGCATGGTCGATGGCGTAGGCACGGGCCGCTTTGTCGTCATCCGCCACGAAGATGGTGCGGGCCACGCGCCAGTCGGCCACGTTGGCCACCTGGCCCACGTTGCGCTTGCCCTGCACGTAGTTGGCCCAATGCGTCTTGGCCCACTTGGGCAGCAGGAAGTTGGCCGACAAGGGGTGGAAGTCGCGCTCGCCCATGGCGATCACGCCCTTTGAAAACGGCGCCACCACGGTGCCGACGATCTCCGGGCGCGGGCGCTGGTAGGGCTTGGCCACGATGCCAATGCCAATGGCCGGGTCGTAGGTGTTGCGCGTGCTCACCTTGAAGCGGTTGCCGGGCAGGTCGATGTCATACGGCGGCTCGCGCTGCCACAGTTCAAGGATGACGTCGATGCATTCGCCGAACAGCTTGTTGCGATCGACATCGAGCATGCCCAGCGCCTCGAAGTCAGACGGCAGCGCACCGGGGCTGACGCCGAAGATGAAGCGCCCCTGCGCCAGGTGGTCGAACATGGCGGCCTGCGCGGCGATGAGCGTGGGGTGCATCTGCGACAGGTTGCAGGTGCCCGTGCCCAGCATGATGTTCTTGGTGGCGTGGATCAGTGTGGCCAGGAAGGTCATCGAGTGCGTGATGTTCTCGGTGCTGTCGGTGAGGTGCTCGCCGATGAAGGCATCGTGATAGCCCAGCTGGTCGGCCAGGATCACGGTCTCGCGGTCTTCCTGCAGGGTGCGCAAAGGGTCGCGCCCAAGCTCGTGCATGGGCATCATGAACAGTCCGAGTCGCATGGCGGGGGCCTGGCAGTTGCTGAACAGTACTTGAATATACCGGCAAGTACATTCGTGCACAATAGCCTGACCAAGGCATGCCTGACCGGGGCAGCGCGGTGTCGCCGTGGCGCCGAATGCCGTTGCAGCTACCGTTTTGAATACTTGACTACCGTACAGTAGCCTGAAACACTGTCGAGAACAGGCTGAACTGCCGCCCCACTGACTCACACGGCCCGCCATCCCGATGAACGCTCCCCTGCCCAGCCCCGCCGCCACGCCCCGCTCGATTGCCGAGTTGCCGGTGCAGCGCGCCGCGGCGCCGCGCACGCCGGCGCAGGCGCGGGCGCTGTACTACAACACCGGCAATGCTTTCGACGTGAAGCTGCCGCCCGTGCCCGACGCCAGCTTCACCGCCGAGCCGGCGCGCGCACTCGACCCGCGCACACCCACCAGCCCGGTCAACTGCGACCGCTCGGCCGAACTGGGCACGCCCTACCCGGCTACCACGCCGCTGCTGCTGGCACGCTATGCGCGCATCCGCCCCGGCGAGGCGCTGCGCACCGATTGGCAGGCCAGTGGCGTGATGGTTTATGTCATCACCGGCAGCGGCAGCACCACCTGCGGCAGCGAGACGGTGGCCTGGGGCCCGGGCGATGTCTTCGTGCTGCCCGGCGGCGGCGCGCATTCGCATCATGCGCACGATGTGGCGGCGGTGTTGTGGCTGGTGAGCAATGAGCCGCAACTGGCCTTTGAACACTTGCGCGGCCCGGCCAGCGGCCATGCGCCCACCGACGTGGTGCATTTCACGGCGCCGGAAATGGAGCGCCAGATCGCGCTGATCTACAGCATCGGCCGCGGTGACGACATTGCCGGCTCGGCGCTCATCCTGGCCAGCACCAAGCAAGAGGCCATTCGCAATGTGCTGCCCACGCTCACGGTGGCCATGAACACGCTGCCGCCGGGCGTGTCGCAACGCCCGCACCGCCACAACTCGGTGGCGCTGAGCCTGGTGATCGAAGGGGAGGGTTGCCACTCCATGGTGAATGGTGTGCGCAAAAACTGGGCGCCCTGGGCCACCACCGTCACCCCGGCCACCGCCGTGCATTCGCACCACAACGCAGGGCCGAAGCGCGCCATGTTCCTCATCGTGCAAGACGGCGGCCTGTACTACTACACCCGCGCGCTGGGCTTTTCATTCGCCGACGACGTTGCGGCCCAGCCCACGCCCAAGGAGACCCCAGCGTGACCACACTCACCCCCCAGCGCCTGGCCGTGCGCCGTTTGGGCAGCGCCCTGGGCGCCGAAGTGCGCGGCATCGACATGCGCGCGCCGCTTGACGACGCCACCCGCACCGAACTGCTGGCCGCCTGGATGCAGCACCTGGTGCTGGTCTTCCCCGGCCAGCGCATCACTGATGAAGAACATGTGGCCTTCACCCGTTTCCTGGGCGAGCCTGAAATCTTTCACCAGGCGATCATCAAATCAAAAAGCGTGCGCGAAATCTTTCGCGTTTCCAACGTCAATGAAGAAGGCGTGCTGCTGCCGCCCACCGACCCCACGGTGCGCCAGCTCTCGCTGGCCCAGTGGTGGCACACCGACAGCAGCTACCGCGCCCTGCCTTGCGTGGGCGCCTTGCTGCATGGCGTGGAGGTGAGCCGCAGTGGCGGCGAAACGCAGTTCACCAATCTGTACAAGGTGTACGAGGCGCTGCCCGCGGCGCTGAAAGCGCGCATTGCCGGGCGCCGCGCACGCCACAACTTCGAGCACATGCACACCTTGCAGCCGCTCAAACCGATGACTGAAGCCGAACGCGCCGCCGTGCCGCCGGTGTGGCACCCGCTGGTGCGGGTGCACTCGGTCACCGGCCGCACTTCGCTGTACATCAGCCCCATATACAACGACGAGGTCGAAGGCCTGCCCACCACAGAGGCGCGCACCTTGATCCAGGAGTTGGCCGCGTTCGCCGGCCGCCCCGAGTTCGTCTATTCGCACCGCTGGGAAACCGACGATGTGGTGATGTGGGACAACCGCTGCACCCTGCACCAGGTGACCGCGTTCGACCCCGCCGAGCGGCGCGTGATGCACCGCACCACCTTGGTCGGCACGCAGCCCGTGGTGACGGCAGCGGGGGCATGATGACCACGCCCACCCCCTGGCAGCAAGGCCTGGAGCGCGACGCCGACGGCCTGCCCAGGATCGAACACCTGAGCCTGCGGCCGGTGTGGCTGGCGCAGCGCGTGGAGGCCGCGCTCGAGCCCGCACTGCCCATCATCGACCCGCACCACCACCTGTGGGAACGCGAAGGCGGCTACCTGCTCGACGAGTTGCTGGCTGACCTGAACAGCGGCCATCAGGTGCAGGCCACGGTCTTTGCGCAATGCGGCTACGCCTACCGCACCGAAGGCCCCGAAGCGCTGCGCCCGGTGGGCGAAACCGAGCGCGTCACCGCCATCGCCAATGAAGCCGTGGCGCGCGGCGTGCCACAGCAGGTATGCGCCGGCATCGTGGGCCATGCCGACCTGACCCTGGGCGACGCGGTGCATGACGTGCTGCAAGCCCACATTGCCGCGGGCGACGGGCGCTTTCGCGGCGTGCGCCACATCACGGCGCGGCACGATGCCTTCAACGCCAGCTTGCTCGGCCGCCCGAGCGCTGGCCTGCATCAACACACCGGGTTCAGGCGCGGCCTGGCGCAGTTGCAGGCGCTGGGCCTGAGCTTCGACGCCTGGCTGTACCACACGCAAATTGGCGAGCTGGCCGACCTGGCGCGTTCGCTGCCGGGCCTGCAAATCGTGCTCAACCACCTGGGCGGGCCGCTGGGCGCGGGGCCGTATCGCGGCAAGCGCAACGAAGTGCTCACCGCCTGGCGCGACAGCCTGAAGACACTGGCCACCTGCCCCAACGTGAGCGTCAAGCTCGGCGGCCTGGCCATGGCCATCGGCGGCTTTGAATTCCACAAGCTCACCCTGCCGCCGGGTTCGGAGCAACTGGCCAACGCCTGGGCGCCGTATCTGCACAGCGCCATCGACCTGTTCGGCCCGCAGCGCTGCATGTTCGAAAGCAACTTCCCGGTGGACAAGGCGATGTGCAGCTACGCCGTGCTGTGGAACGCCTTCAAGCGCGTGGCGGCCGGTGCGTCGGCCGCTGACAAGGCGGCGCTGTTCCACGACACGGCCAAGCGCGTCTACCGGCTTGCGCTGCCAACTGTTTAACCACGCCCGCCGGCGTGCGAGCACTGCGCCGAGATCAGGTGCCAGCCCGCCCCTTGCTCGTTCTTTCCACGGGGCGCTTCGATTGACGCGGTGCATGCACCGGCACGACCTCACGGACCTTGTCGCGACCTGCGGTCGCATCTGTCTGCGCGTGCAGCGGAAACTGCTGCGGGTTCAGAGGTTTGGTGGTGCTCTTGGACTGTTTCATGATGATTCCAGGGTGTCAGCGCGGTGATACAGCAGGGTCTCGAGACTTCCGATGGCGCTTGAGCGGCTGGCCGGATTTCCGATCTCTCACAACCGGTAAACGTCTCACTGGACGATGACTCGAGATCTTTGGGTTGACGACTTGCATCGTGGGCACCCACCAGCAGCTTATCCAGGCTGCATGCCGTGTCTGTAGGACAGCGCCTCAACACTTGATGGTCGCTGATGCTTCAACCTAGAAACGGCAGTTGACCGCTTGCCGCCGCAGGCAAAACCGCAGGAGCATTGGCTTTTGTGACCACGACAACCTTCACCTCTTGGGTGACAGCGCTACGCGCCCGATTGAGCCGCGCTACGGCGCGCTGGCGGTGTTGCTCCTCCTCGCGGGCACGAGCCCGCAGCGTCGTCGCGCCTAGCCAGCGCACCGCATCGCGGCCCACTCGGGCGCGTCCAACTGCCGTTTCTAGGTTCAACGACGCCGCGCGTTTCAGCCGCGCGTTTCGTGCCCGGTTTTCGTGTTCGGCGCGCGAGTTGCGGGCGTCGTTCCTGGCGTCGTTCCTGGAGGAAGGCAACGCCAGCGCCGGCGCGCTCAAACCTTGCCGGCCGCGACCGCCGCCCACACCTTGGCCGCCGTGTACGGCATGTCCAGCGCCTGGATGCCCAGCGGGCGCAAGGCGTTGATCACGGCGTTCGACAAGGCCGGCAGCGAGCCGCTGCAGCCGGCCTCGCCCACGCCCTTGGCGCCGAGCAGGTTGGCCTGCGTGTCCACCTGCAAGGTCTCGCGTTGCATCACCGGCAGGCAGCCCAGCCGCGGCAGCGCGTAGTCCATCAGCGAACCGGTGAGCAACTGGCCGCTGGGGTCGTACACCACCTGCTCGCAAAAGGCCTGGCCCCAGCCCTGCACCACGCCGCCATGCACCTGGCCGGCAACGAGCTGCGGTGAGATCACCGTGCCCAGGTCGTCCACCGCCACGTAGTTCACCACCTGCGTCACACCGCTGCGCGGGTCGATCTCGACCTCGGCAATGTGGCAGCCGTTGGGGAAAGTCATGCCTGATTTGGCTTCGCCGGTGGCCTTCAGTGCCGCCAACTGCGTGGGCGTCAGGCGGGCCAACAAGTCGCGCATCGACATGGCCGGTGCCGCGTTGACGGCCTGCTGCCACTGGCCACTCGCAAAGGCCACTTGCTCCACCGGGCAGGCCCACAAGGCCGCCACCAGGGGCTTGGCTTGCTCGATCAAACGCAGGCACAAATCCTTCACCGCGCTGCCCGCGCCATACAGCGAACGCGAGCCGCCGGTGCCGTTGCCCACCAGGCTGCGCGCCGGGTCGCCGGCGCGGTAGCGCACCTGGCTGGCGGGCAGGCCCAGGCTGCTTTCGATGATCTGCGCGAACGATGCTTCATGCCCCTGGCCCGAGCTGCCGGTGACGCCATAGACCATCAACACGCCGGCTGCGGAAAACTCGCCCTGCACCTGGTCTTTGGCGGCGCCGCCGGCGCCCGAGGCTTCAACATAGCTGGCCAGGCCGATGCCACGCAGCTTGCCGCGCTGCCTGGCTTGCTCGCGGCGTTGCTCAAAGCTGGCGTGGTCTGCCAGCAGCAGCGCGCGATCCATCACGCGCGCAAAGTCGCAGCGGTCGTAT
The DNA here is from genome assembly GCA_043756905.1 of Burkholderiales bacterium. GTDB lineage: Bacteria > Pseudomonadota > Gammaproteobacteria > Burkholderiales > Burkholderiaceae_C > Rubrivivax. The sequence continues at coordinate 7,214 of JAYUQE010000216.1, forward strand.
TCGGTGCCGTTGACCGTGCGATACGGAAAGTCAGCCGGCGCGATGAAGTTCAAACGCCGCAGCGCCACCGGGCCGAAGCCATGTTCATGCGCGGCATGGTCGATCAAACGTTCGACGGCATAGGCAATGTCGGGCCGCCCGGCGCCGCGGTAGGCCGACACCGGCACGGTGTTGGTGAACACCAGCTCGCACGTCATGTACAGCGCCGGCACCTTGTAGGCACCGCCCATGGTGATGCTGAGGTTGCGCGTGGCAATGAAGCTGCTGAAGTAGCAGTTGAACGCGCCCAGGTCGGCCTGGTCATGAAAGCGCATGGCCAGGATGCGGCCCTGCGCATCGAGCGCCACTTCGCCGTCGAGCATGAGCGCGCGGCCGTGCCAGTCACTCAGGAACACCTCGCCGCGCCCGCCCACCCAGCTCACCGGCCGATTCAAGCGCCGCGCGGCAATCACCAGCAACGCGTGTTCGCTGTACGGCCCGCCGCGCAGGCCGAACGAGCCGCCCACGTCTTGGGTGGAGATTTCCAGTTGTTCGGCGGGCAGGCCGGTGAGCGCGGCCAGGCTGGCCTGCATGCCCAGCATGCCCTGCGTGGGCGTGTGCACCCGCGTGCGGCCGCTGGCCGCGTCATGCACCACGACCACGGCGCGCGGCTCCATCGGCATGCCGATCAAGCGCTGGCTGTGCACGCGCATGCGGCTGGTGTGCGTGGCCACTTTGAAGGCCGCCGCCACCGCCGCGCGGTCGCCGTGCTCAAAGCGCGCCGACAGGTTGCCGGGCGCCGCTTGATGCACGCTGGGCGCGCCGCTGGCCAGCGCGGAGGCGACATCCGCCACCGCATCCAGCGTGTCGTATTCGATCTCGGCCAGCTCGGCGGCGTCTTGCGCCAGATCGGCTGTGTCGGCCAGCACCATGGCAATCGGCTGGCCCACGAAGTGAACGCTGTCCTGGGCCAACACCGGCATGCGCACCACTTTTTGCGGCTGGCCGTCGATGCTCTTCACGGCGTAGGCGTTGGGCAGGTCTTGCGCGCCGAAGGCGGCCACATCGGCGGCCGTGAGCACGGCGTGCACGCCCGCGGCCCGGGCCACGGCCGACACATCGAGCCGCGTGATGCGCGCCTGCGCATGCATCGAGCGAATCACATAGGCATGCAGCATGCCCGGGTAGCGGTGGTCGGCGGTGAAGCGGCCGTGGCCGGTGATCAGGGCGTGGTCTTCACGCCGGGCGTAGGCCACGCCCTCGGCCAAAGCGATGGCGGTGGCGGCGGCGGTGGGCGCGATCATGGCGCCACCTTGCCCGCAACCGGCTGCTCGCCCATCACCCGCGCCGCTTGGCGCACGGCCTGCGTGATGTGCAGGTAGCCGGTGCAGCGGCACAGGTTGCCGGCCAGGCCTTCGGCGATCTGTGCATCGCTGGGCTGCGGGTGCGCCTTGAGCAAGCTAACGGTTGACATGATCATGCCCGGCGTGCAAAAACCGCATTGCAGGGCGTGGCATTCGGTGAAGGCGGCCTGCACCGGATGCAGGCCGGCAGTTTGCGGGCCGCCTTGTGCACTGCTGGCGGCCAGGCCTTCGATGGTGGTGACCGCGCAGCCCTGCGCTTGCAGCGCCAGCATGCTGCACGACTTCACCGCCTCGCCGTCGAGCAGCACGGTGCAGCAGCCGCACTGGCTGGTGTCGCAGCCGACATGGGTGCCGGTGAGGCCGCAGGTGTCGCGCAACAAGCTGGACAGCAGCGTGCGCGCTTCCACCTCCGCGTGCAGTGGCTGGCCGTTCAATTCAATCGTTAGTTTCATCAAGCATGCTCGCAAATATGAAAGTGGGCTCAGACGAGCGCAGTCAGGGCTTGTTCGAACATCAGCGTGGCCAGTTGCGCGCGGTACGCACCGGGTGCATGCAGGTCGACCAGCAAGTCGGGGTGATCGAAAAGTGACGTGGATTGACCCTGCGCCCACGCCGCTTCAGCCGCCGGCCAGCGGCACACGCTGCCCGTGGCGCCGGTGACGGCCACGCGGCGCTGGCCGCCACCGAAGTCAGCCACGTAGACGCCGGCCATGGCGTAGCCCGTGGCCGGGTGGGCGAATTTGGCATAGGCGCTGCGCTGCGGGATGGCAAAGCGCACGCCGGTGACGATTTCGTCCGCCGCCAGCGCCGTGGTGAAAGTGCCTTGAAAAAAGTCCTGCGCCGCCAGCTCGCGCCGCTGTGTCACCACCACGGCGTCCAGCGCCAGCAGCGCGGCGGGGTAGTCGGACACCGGGTCGTTGTTGGCAATCGCCCCGCCCAGCGTGCCGCGCGCGCGCACCTGCGCGTCGCCAATGCCGCCGGCCAGCCGCGCCAGGCCCGGCAGTGCTTGCTGCAAGGCGGCGCTGCGCGCCACCTCGCCGTGGCGCATGCCGGCGCCGACCCAGACGTGCGCGGCTTGAACTTCGATGCCGCGCAACTCGGGCAGCCGGGAAATGTCGATCAGCAGCGACGGTGCGGCTAGCCGGTGCTTGAGCACCGGGATCAGCGTCATGCCACCGCCCAGCAGCTTGGCCTGCGGGTCAGCAGCCAGGGCGTGCTGCGCCTGAGCCAGCGAGGTGACGAGTTGGTACTGCAATGGGTTCATGGTGCGCAGGGGTGGGCCAACGAAAAGGCGTTGGCTGCAGGCAGAGCCGGCCATGGTAGGCCCTGGGGCGATGAGTTCGCGCGCGGGCCGGCCGAATCACTCACGGCCCGGCCGAGTTCACCGGCAGGGGCCGCGTCGAGGCGTTCGCGCAGCGCATAGCGCGCCGGTGGCTCACTGAATCACCTCGTCAACCCGCAGCAGCAGCGACGGCGGGACGTTCAGGCTCAGCGCGCGTGCCGTGGCCAGGTTGAGGACGGTCTCGAACCGGGCCGGCTGTTCCACCGGCAACTCGCTGGGCTTGGCGCCGTTCAGGATGCGCGCGATGAAGTAGGCCGAGCGCCGGAACTGCGCCACCAGGTCGGTGCCGTAGCTGAGCAACCCGCCGGCGCGCACATAGTCAGCCGAGTAGTGGATCGCCGGTATTCGGTGCCGCAGTTCCAGCTCGGCCACTTGCTGGCGGTGGGAATAGATCACCGGCCCACCCACGACGAAGCAGGCGTGCACGCCCGCGCGGCGCAGCGCGTCGAACGCCGGCTCAAGGTCCTGCTGATCGCGCACTTCCGGCGCGAAGATCAACTGCAAGCCCAGCACGCGCGCCGCGTCGAGCACGGATGCCCGATCGAATGCCAACCCCTGTTGCAGCAGCACGCCTACCAGCGTGGCCTTGGGCACCAGCTCCTTCAACATGGACAGCATCTTGCCCCACACGTCCGTGCTCGCCTCGTTGGTCAGCCCCGTGATGTTGCGGCCCGGGCGCGCGAAGCTGTCGATGAAGCCATTGCGCACCGGGTCCACGCCCATCACCATGACGATCGGAATGGTCGAAGTCGCCTGCTGGGCCGCAGCGATGGCGCCGTTGGTGCTGGCCACCATGACGTCCACCGGCAGCGCCGCCAACTCGGTCGCCAACGCCGGCAGTGACGTGTTCGCCTTGCCGATCCAGCGGTACTCCAAGGTCACGTTGCGCCCATCGACAAAGCCCAGCTCGCGCAGGCCTTCCGTCAGCCCCTGCACCAGGTGCTTGGACAACACGGGGTCAACGGCGCCGAGAAAACCCACACGCTGACGCGGTTGGGCCCGAGCGCGCTCGGAGGGCCATGCAGCCGGCAGCGCGGCGGCCAGGAGCATGCGACGCAGGAGGGTCATTGCATCACCTCATCGGTTAGAAGCAGCAGCGATTGCGGGTGGGTAAGGAATGCGCGAACCGGCTTGGGCGAATTATCCTGCGCTGAGCCGGCGTTGCGTCACGCCCACGCGCGCCACAAGAAGCCCACCCCGCCGATCACCACCACCGTCTCCATCGCCGCGGTGTGCAGGCGCGGCGGTATCAGCCTGAGCAGCCGGCGCGCGACGAAGGCGCCCGGCATGGTGCACAGCCCGATCACCAGGCCGGCCACCGCCAACGAGGCATCCAGCCGCGCCAGGCCGCCGAAAATGGCAACCTTGAACAAGCCCATGATGGCCGAGATGGTGGCGTCGGTGGCGATCAGTGCGGCGCCCTGCACGCCGCCGGCCATCAACAGCGAAATCAAGATCACGCCGGCACCCGTCATGCCGCCGTTGATGAAACCGAACACTGCACCGGCGCCGATCTCGCCGCGTGGCCCGACCGCCACCTGGGCCCGCTGCAAGGCGCGCCGCAGCGGGATGCTGGCCAGCAGGAACAGACCGATCAACAGCGCCACGCCGCGCGCTTCGAGCAGTGTGTAGCCGTAGGCCCCGGCGATGCAGGCCGGCAGGCCGAACAGCAGCACGCGGCGCACGTGCGGCCACTCGATGTCGTGCCGGAATGCGAGCACGCGGCTGCCGTTGTTGAGGATCATCGCCAGCGCCATCACCGGCACCACGTTGGCCACGCCCACCACCGGCGCCAGCACCACCGGCAACACCAGGCCCGTGCCGTAGCCGGCCAGCCCGCCCAATATCGACGCGGCGAATGCCACCACGCCCACCAGCAGCCATTGCAGGAGCGGGGCATCACCAAGGGGCAGGCCGAGGGTGGTCATCGCGGGCGCGCATTGTCGCCGTGCCAGTGTGGTCGAGTTCACCGACTCGGGCCGCGTTGAGGCCTTCGCGCTGCGCATTACGCGCCTGTGATATCCGCTGCCGTGTCGGGTAGCTGCGGTCGGCGGGCTGACTTTGCGCGGCAGGGGCACCGCCACTCAGGGAATGTGCCCGCATCAACCCTGCCACGCGCGGCCTGGCCATGTCCAACTCTTCGAGTACCCTGTACCAAGCCGCAGCCAACGCGGCGATGACGAGACACTCGCATGCTCTTCGAACCTGATCGCCACGAAGCCCTTAGCGGCGCCGCATGGGACGAGTCTCGGGCACGCGACGCCATTGGTGCCATCACCCACGACATTGAACAGCAGCATGCTGCTCTGGGCCACTGGCCAGTGCATCCACTCGACGTGGATGGCGACTTGCCCATTGACGGCTTCAAGAGCCTGTATTTGGGCAGCGCCGGCGTGTGGTCACGCCCTTAAAGGCACGAGCATCACCATCGGTGACCACCTGAATACCGACGATAACGTCGTTTTTCACGGCCCGCTCGAGGTCGGTAACCATCTGCTCATCGGCGACGACGCTATCCTCTTTCGCTCGGTA
>JAYUQE010000217.1:0-12420 GCA_043756905.1 Burkholderiales bacterium
ATGACAGCAGCGTGTTCTTCAACGCCTCTGCACCGGCCGGTTTGCAGTTGCGCCAGGCCTTCACGCTGGGCGTGGACTACACCAACGCCGGCGCCGGCACCACCGAGCCCACGCGCTGGGTGTTGAACGACGGCACGCAGCGCTACATCGCCTATGCCTATGATGAAACCGGCGACGGCGTGGTGGACGAGTTGCGTGTGCAGGAGCCCCACACCTTGTTTGGCCAGCGCGGCGCCGGCTTCTTGCTCACCGGCACGGTGAACACCTTGGCGCCGGATGCAGACTTCGTGTTGCACACGGCCGATGACGTCATCGTGCAAGGCCACATCAACCTGTATGGCGCGGGTTCAGACCTGCGCCTGGAATCTGACCGCTGGGTGTTCTGGCAAGGCCAGGCGCATGTGAACGGCGACTTGGCACTCATCGGCCATGGTGCGCCCGAAGCCGGCAAGCCGGGTGCGGGTACCAGCGTGTTCGTGCATGCCGCCTCCACCTTGAACACGGTGGCTGCGGGCAGCCACATCCTGCTGCAAGGCGGGCGCGATGTTGAAGTGCATGGCGCCGTGGTGGCCGGCGCCACGCTGGCGGCCGATGGTGCGCATTGGGTGGGCATGGGTTCGACCGTCACCATCCAGGCCGGCCAGCAGATCCTGCTTGACACCGCCGTGGCGGCGTCGAAAGCTGTCCGTCTCATAACCGACGGCTTGACAGGCGCAGACGACAACGGCCTGTCCATCGTGATCACCACCGCCGGTGGCCTGAGTGCCGCCGGTTTGAGCGGCGACGGCAGCGGCGGCCTGGTTGAACTGGATGCCTTTGGCGACGTCTCGATGGCCGGGCGCATCGTCGCCGGCGGCACGGTGCGCCAGACCTTCAATGCCAGCGGCGCGCTGCTGGGCGAAAACATCATCTGGAGCGATGAAGACAGCAGCGCCAGCCTGAGCAGCGGCGGCAAGATGTGGCTCGGCGGCTTGACCACGGCCGTCAGCGGCAATGTGGTGGAAATTGGCGGCGTGGTGCTGGCCGATCACCGCATCGAGTTGCATGGCGGCCTGGGCAGCAACGGCGTGGGCGTTCACCTGCCCGGCGCGGCGCGCTTGATTGCCTCGGACCCGGACGCAGACATCGTCATCACCGCCGTGGGCGACGCCTGGCTGGACGGCCAGATCGTGGCCGGCGGCGCGCTCACCGATCACCGCGACGCCCAGGGCTTCACGCTGGGCAGCACGGTGCAAACCTTTGGTGGCGACTCCACCATCAGCATCGAAGCCGGCCGCCAGGTGCGGCTGACGCGCGACTTGCAGGCCGGCCTGGGTATCACCGTGCGCGGCGGCACGGCCCAGCCGGCGCCAGGCGACACCAGCACCTTTGCCTACCATGGCCTGGTGCTGGGCGGCAATTTGCAACTGCGCACCTCGCAAGAAGACAGCCACATTGAAGTCTCGGCCAGCGGCGCCATGGCCGTGCTGGCCCCGGCCTGGGTGCATGAAATCGTGGCCGATGGTTTCGCGCAATTTGCCGATGGGCATTTGAGCGCCCATGCCGCCTTGCACCTCACCATCAACTTGGGCAGCTACACCGTCAGCGGTGATGTCAGCGTGCCGGCCAGCGCCACCGTGGGCAACCAGGGGCTGGGCAGCCTGCGCGACGATCTGCAAGCCGCCTTGGCCGCCGCCACCTTCATCGTCACCGCTTCGCCCACCGGCAGCCCGGCCGTTGGCAGCAGCGTGCCCTTGCCAAGCGATGCCTTGCGCGTGCGCCTGGACGATGGCCGCTTGTTGCTGACCAGCCAGAATAGCTTCCAGATTGGCGCGGCCGCAGCCGGTGGCGCCGAACGCATGGGCTTCACCCAGGTGGCCGCCAGCGATGCCACCAGCGGCGCCACGCAATCGGCACGCCCTTGGGCGATCGATGCCAGCGCGCCAGGCTCCACCGTCACCATCGGCCGCACGAATGCAGCCGGTGGCGACATCACGGTGAGTGCCGCGATACGCGCCTACAGCGCCATTAATCTGCTGGCCGGCACGCCGGCCGGCGGCGGCCTGCCGGAGATCAACCTCACGCCCAGCGCGCTGTTGGTGACGCTGGCCGGAGGTGTGACCCTCAGCCCCGAAGGGCATGTGGTGATGCAGGGCAGCTTGCAGGCCTTGGGCACGGATGCCGACATCGTCATCAACGCGCGCGGCACGCTGGAGCTGCATGGCAGCCTGACGGCGCAGCGCAACATCATCGTCAACGCCGGCACCGTGGTGAACGCCGGCGAATTGAGCCTGTACACACATGGCACCGCGGTGCTGACCACGGTGGACGCCGGTGGCCAGATCGTGCTGACGGGTGTCAACGATGTCGTCATCAATTCCAGCGTCGGTGTGGGCAATGCCCAGCTCGGCCTGGTGAAGGCGGTTTCCAAAGCCGGCACGCTGACGATTGCCGCTGAATCGGGCCGCATCGAAACCGGCGCCTACATTGAACTGCTGGGCCGCGATGTCGACGTGGCCGGCGTGCTGCGCAGCCTGAACGCCAGCGCCGCCACCTATGACGACGAAGTGAGTATTCGAGCCAGCCGCGACGTGCGCCTGTTTGGCGACATCGGCCTGGCCGGCTCACTGGCCGTGACGGCCGGTGACGACATTGCCATCTTCAACACCACCTTGCAGGCCAATGCGGCCGGCCAACGCATTGCGCTGACGGCGGGCGACGCCATCGATGTCGGCAGCATCAATGGCCAGGTGGGTGGCGCCCTGGTGCAGGCCCACACGCGCTTGCAAATCGATGCCGGTGGCCGTGTGGCCGTTGGCTCCGACGGCCTGCTGCACAGCACCGGCAACAACAGCCTGATCCAGATCCAGGCGCTGCAACTGGTGGTGGAAGGTGCGGTGCGTGCCGGTGTGGCCTTGGGCAGCCCGGCCGGCAACCCGGGCCAGGACTGGCATTGGAACGGCACCAACGCCAAGCTGCAGGTGGAACTGCGCCGCGACATGATCGTGGGCAACATGGTCAGCGGCCTGGGCGCGAACGTCTGGGCCAGCGGCCAGGTGGATGTGCAAGCCGGCGCCGCCGCGTCGGGTGCAGGCATCGCCATGAACGACGCCAGCAGCATCAAAGCCGGCGCCACCGGGCAAGGCACATGGACCGAGGCGCAGGCCGGTGTCGATGGCTTCGTGCGCCTGCGCGCCGACGGCGACATTCGCCTGCGCGGCCATGTGGCCGCCGTGGATGCAGGCGCCGACCTTTACATCTCCTCGCGCGCCCAGGTGCGCATTGGGGGCCTGGTTGAAGCGGCCGATCAAGTGGACGTCAGCGGCGGCACCCATGTCACCCGCGTGGCGGTGTTGATCGAGACCCTGGTGCTCGACGCTGACGACGACTATGTCTCGGGCGGCACGGTGGACACCGCCCTGGGCGGGCGCATCAACATCAGCGGCATTGACGGCATCGTCATCGAAGGCGTGCTCGGCCAGGGTGACTTGGGCGGCAACGGTGTTGTGGCCTCGGTCAGCGTGCGTTCGCAGGCCGGCAACGTGACCTTGAAGCGCGACATCAACGCCGGTGACACGGTCACCATGAGTGGCGGCGACCTGTCGGCGCTGGCCGGCAGCCATGTGTATGCCATGAACAGCGGCAGCTCGGTCTACATGCATGCGCGCAACAGCTTGCTCGTGGCCGGGCCGCAGGTCTTGCCCGATGAAATACCCGACGCCATCGTCTTGGCCGACAGCCTGGTGCACCTGGCTGCACCGAACATCAGCGTGGCCGGCTTTGTTGAAGCGCGCTCGGCCACGGGCCGCGTCTTGCTGTCGGCCGAACGCGGCGCCGACATCACCGGCCTCATTGCCAGCGGCGCCAACATTGCGGTGCATGCCGGCGTCGATTTAACCTGGGGCCGCGCGCGCCTGGAAGGCGCGATTGCGCGCCATGAATTGACGGGTGGCGACATCAGCATCAGCGGCGGCGCCTTGTTGGACGCCACCGGCACCATCACCCTGATGGCGGGTGGCGACTTGACGCTGAATGCAGCGGCCAATGTGAACCCGAAGGCCAATTTGCAGATCGAGATTGTTGTCACGGTGGCCGAAACCACCGAGGTCATCACCGGCTGGCGCAAGGAAGACGCCGGCACCATCACCGTGCCGGAAATCACCTTCGAGACCACCCTCATCACCGAGCAAGTGGGCACCGAACTGGTGAAGGTGGGCAGCGAATACACCACGATGAACGTGAAGCTGTCGCAACTGGGCTACTACAACCCGAAGACCACCAGCTTCAGGGAAGTGTTGATTGAAGGCGTTGACTACAAAAACGCGCAGGTGAACTGGGCCAACGCGGGCGACGAACAGAACCCTGGCCGCGCGGCCACAGCGCCGGGCAATGACTACAAGGATGAAAGCACCTACAAGGCCTTCTCGCAGTTGGGTGATGCGCAGCGTTGGGCGGTGCTCAACCACACCGGCTTCAAGCCCCTGTACGACTTTGCGGCTGACACGATTCAACAGCACAAAACCCAAAACGGCACCGCCACGGTGACCGACATCGCCGCACCGTGGGATGTGAACACACGCAAGATTTACTTCGTCGACGTGGCGGGCTGGCGCGACAAGTATGTGTGGATGCCAGTCGGTGCGCAGGAAGACATCTTGTCGCTGGCCACCAACGGCCCGGCGCGCCAACTCGTGAGCGACACCACGCGCGACGGCACCAGTGCCAATGGCGCCTGGATGACCGCCACCGAATTGGCCGAACCGGCGAACGCGGGCGTGCTGAAGGGCGAATACGTGGGCCTGTACCGCGATACCGGCAATGTCTTTTACCAGCAGACCAAATCGCTGCTCACCGGCAATGGCATCTGGACGCTTGACGACGACACCAGCGCCGGCGCCTGGCGTGCCGCCTATGACGGCGGCGGCACCCGAACGTTTGAAATCACTGGCCAGGCCGTGGGCGGCGCCGATGGCGATTTCAGCGGCACCATCTGGCGCGACCCGAACTGGAGCTGGCAGTCCACCACCGAAACCACCGCCACGCAGGTTAACAGCGGCGTGAGTGCGCACACGCGCGCCACCAGCACCGTGACGGCGCTGGAAAACTACTTGGCCGCCATCAACCCCAGCACCGGCAACACCGCCAGCCTGCTGCTGGACTCGGCATGGAACACCTGGAGCCGCGTCGTCGGCAAGCAGGAAACCAGCACCGAGGCTTCCTTCACTGCCTATTGGGGTACCGATTGGGGCGTGGACAGCGAAACCTGGTCGGGCTCGACCTCGTGGGTGGGCGACCGCTACCTGTTCGACATCACCTGGCTGATGCCCAACTGGAACGACGAAATCACCGGCCTGTGGCTGGGTGGCAATACCGCGCGCGTGGTGGGCTACGAGCACAGCAATTTCAACGGCGCAGCCTGGACCTTTGACGCCAGTACCAGTTGGGTGGGCGACGCCAACGACAAAATTTCATCCTTCCGTGCCTGGAAGCATGTCTACGAGACGTTCCGCGACTACACCTACGACTGGACCAGCACCGACGGCCAGATGCGCGACCAACGCATGCAGCTCAGCTACACCCTGACCAGCCTGCCCGAAGATGTGGTGGATTACCGCCCGATCTACCAGACGACTGAACAGGAAGTGATGATCGTCACGCCAAAAATCGTGACGGTGTGGCGCGACGTGCCCATCACCACCACCCAAACCGAGTTGCACACGGTGGTGCAATCACAGGCCGCCGGCTCGCGCGATTACGGCAGTGCCAATGCCAGCTTGCAGGGCGCCGATGTCAGCATTGCCAGCGGCGGCTCGGTGCGCCTTTCCGGCCGCATCGATGCCCAAGGCAGCCTGGACATCCATGCCGGCGGTGAACTGGTTCTGCGCGGCCTGGCCTATGGCGCCGATCAGCTCACCACCGAGCTGCGCGGCAACCGCATCAGTGCCCATGCCGACATGGCTTTGCGGCTGGACGATTCGGCGCTCATCACGGCCACCCAGCGTGCCGGGCAAAGCGCCGGCAGCGTGAGCTTGAGCAGCTTCGGCGACATGTTGCTGGGCGGCGTCATCCATGCCGACAGCGGCGCCACGTTGGGCAGCATTAGCCTCGAAGCCGGGCGCGACATTGCCCTTTCCAGCAGCTTGAGCGCAGACAGTATCAGCGCCCAGGCCGGCGCCGTAGAACGTGTCAGCGGCCAAATTGTGCAAGGCAGCGGCAGCGGTTCGCTGTTGCTGGACGACGAAGCGCGCATCCTGGCCAACGCCGGCAACATCACGCTGGCGGCCGGTGAATATGGCGGCAGCCTGCGCATGGACGGCAGCTTGTTGCGCGCCAGTGCAAGCGTCGACTTGCAGGCCATGTCGGGCCAGATCTTGCAAAGCGCCACCGGCAGCGGCAACGATGTCGTCGTGAACGGCATGGTGCAGGCTGCCACGCTGCGCGCCCAGGCCGAGGCCGGCATCGTGCTGTCGACCGAGGTCAACCTCATCGAGTTGGCCAGGCTGCACAACACTGGCAACATCGAGATCAGCAACCAGGGCGATTTGCGCGTGCAAAACGCGCAGGCGGCCGATGGCTTTATCACCATCAAAACCACCGGCAGCATGCAGGCCGACCGTGTCGTGGCGCTCGGCCTGACCGACAGTGCCGACGTGAATTTGCAAACCTTCCAGGTGGGCAGCAGCCGCGGCAACCTGTTGATCGGCGAAGTCAGCACCAGCGGCCGTGGCGATGTGACGCTGCGCACCCAAGGCAAGGTCAGCACCGCAGCGGCCGGTGTCATCAGCACCGCGGCCGGCCTGATCAGCAGCGATGAGCTGCGTGTCTTCAGCGGCAGCCGGCTTGATACGCAAGCCGACCCCGGCGCCGTGACACTGAACGTGAATGTGAACACCCTGACGGTGCAAACCAACAGCGTGGGCAGCGTCAACGTGAACCAAGGTGCGCGCAAAGTGGTGGTGGCCGCCACCAGCGTGGCCGATGGTTCGTTCACGCTCAGCGCAGCGGGCCAGGTGGATTTGGCCGACGTGCAATCGCAATCGAATCGCGATGCGAACGACATCACCGTCACCGCCGCGGGCAACATCCTGGTGCGCCACGTGTCGGCCGGCATTTACTTGAGCGACGCCTCGCAGGCGCCGGTGGTGCGCGACGCCTTGGGCAATGTGCTCACCGTTAGCGGCTACTCATCGGCTGGCGATGTCAGCCTCACCAGCAGCGGCGGCAACATCAGCGAAAACTTTGTTGACGCCACACCCGACATCGTGGCCGATACGCTGACGCTGCGTTCCGCACAGGGCATCACGGCGTTGGAATTGGCGATCAATTTCCTGGATGCGCATACCGCCGCCGGCTCGATTGTCTTGACCGAACGCGACGGTGCTCTGGAAACCTTCCTGGGCGTGAGCATTGAACGCGCGACCGCCGCCTTGAACACAAACAGCCGCGTCGATGTGCAGGCCGTGGGCGAGCTGCGCGTCAGCGAAACCGGCTGGATGCGTGGCGACAGCCTGCGCCTGGCCAGCACCGCCGGCAGCGTGGCGGTGGCCACGCCGGTACCGGCCGGCCGCGCCGCGCTGGAATACACACGCGGTGTGGCGTTCGACGCCGCCCACACCGTGCAGCTTTACCAGTTCTTCCATGCACCCGAGTGGATGGAGTACCGCGCGGGCGACTACTTCCTGTTTGGCAGCGCCGGCAGCCAGACCAAGCTGTTGCCCAGCGCACTGGCCGCTGACACGCTGATCATTTCCAGCGGCGAAACGCTCAGCCTGAACGGCAGCATCAGCGCCAACCGCGCGCTGGAGCTGCAATCCGGCCAAGACATCATCCTCACCGGCAGCGTGCAGCACAAGGGCACACGTTTTGACGGCTCGGTGGACAGCGATGGCCTGATCGACAAGCTGACCCTGGTGGCGCACGGCCTGACGAATGTGACCCAGGCCATCGACGTGAACAACGATGGCGACCGCAGCGACAGCTTCACTGAAAGCCTGTTGGGCGTGGATTACACCGGCGACGGCGACCTGGCCGACACCGTGAACGAAGCCGGTGTTGAACAAGCCAGTGGCAACCTGAGCCTGCGTTTGAGCGGCGGCTTGCCCGCGGCGCGGTTTGAGCTGCGCGCGGCGGGTGACATTCATGTGGACGTGGGCCAGAGCCTGGTGCTGCGTGGTTTTGTCGGCGGCCTGCAAGGGTTCGAGTCCGCCGACAACGTGCGCTTTGATGTCGCAGGCACCCTCACCTTGCGTGCCGGCATCGTGGGCGCCAATTTGACCGATGGCCAACTCATCGTTCGGGCGCAATCCCTGGCCAGCGACGACGCTTCGGTCTTCATGGCGCATACGCTGGATGTGGTGGCCAGCGGTGGCATTCAGGCCAACACCCTGATCGCCGAACTGAGCGCTGTTTCCACATTGGCCGGCGAAGTACGCATCAAGGAAGCCGACGCTCTGACCGTGAACCTGGTCAGCGCCCGCGACGGCGCGGTGCTGGTGGATGCGGGCGGTGACGTGTATGCGCGCGAGATCATCAACTTTGCCGACGGCGACACCATCACCGTCAAATCGACCGGCACCGTGTATGTCGATCACATTGAAGCCGCCTCCAGCGCCGGGGCACAAAAGCTCTCCGGCTCGGTGGTGGTGGATGGCCGCACGGGGGTGCAAGAGTGGGGCGCGCTGACGCGCGACGCCAACGGCAACCCCACCGGCGCCAGCGCGATGGACAACAGCGCGGCTGATCTGTACGGTTACCAAGTCACGGTGCGCGGCGCCAGCACGATCAAGGAATTGCTGAACGCCGGCGACGCCGGCAGCGGCAGCGATGTCGAAGTGCGCGTGCTCTCTGCCGGCGGCCTGATCATCGGCGCCACCCAAGTCAGCCAGGCGGGTGCCGTGGCGTCCAGCGGCGGCGTCATTTCGGTCAGCCCCATCACGGTCACGGCCGCCGGCACCGATGCGGCACAGTCCAGCGTGATCACCTTCACCGGGCCCAAATCGCAGGGGCAGGTGTATCGCGTGGTGCTGGGCGGCGCCACCTTTGAAGCCGAGTTGACCACCGCCGCGGCAGCAGCCACCGCGCTGGAATACAGCGCCATGTTGGGGCGCCTGGAAACCGCCATCGAAAACGGTGGCGTTTATGCCGCCACCGTCAACGGCGATGGCACGGTGACCGTCAGCCACAACACACCCAACCAAGCCTTCACTGCCAGCGCCAGCAAGCTGGTGCGCACCGAGACGGCGGTGGCCGCTGCGGTGAACAACGATGGCAGCACCCCCACCACGGCGGCCGGCAAACAGGTCGCGCAGATGAGCCTGGTGGACTTTGCCGACGGCCTGGGCCTGGACAGCAACAAGGAGTATTCGGTCACCGTCAACGGCAGCGCCTACAAGGCCAAAGTGGGCGACAGCCATGGCGGCTTCACCGTCGCAGCGAACGACTGGAACAGCCTGATTCGGGTGCTGGGTTCGCGCATCGAGGCCGGCACCGCGATTCAGGCGGCCGAGCGCACTGTGCGCATCAGCGACAGTGCGGTCACCGATGGCAGCACGTACACCCTCACCGTTGGCAGCCTGGTTGCCAGCTACACCGTTGTCAACGGCGACACCAAGTTGTCGGTGCTGCAAAGGCTGGCCTCGCAAATCGACGCCAGCGCCACCTACGCCGCTTACGCTGTGGCCGACACCTTGTTCATCACCCAAGGGGCAACTGGCGCCACCACCGTCTCAGGCAGCAACTTTAGCTTCGACAGCACACCGCGCTGGCTGCAGCTGCAAGCCGAGGTGGCGAACACCGCGTTCACTGTCGGTGCCGTGTCGGTCACCGACACCGTGGCCTATGCCGTGACGCAAAGCGCCGACGCCGGGCGCGTGAAGATTGTTGCGGTCAGCGCCCCGGGCACGGTGGCCAACAGCACCGCCTACACCTTCACGGTGGCGGGCACCGGCTACACCGTGACCACCGATGCCAGCGCCACCGCGCTGGAATTGCGCACCCTGCTGCGAGACGCCGTCAACGCCGACGGCGCCGCCGTGGTAACCGCTGCCTTGAGTGGCACGACCGTGGAGCTAACTGGCAAGACGATCGGCAACAACTACAGCGCCAGCAGCAGCACGTTCACGAACAGCGTGACGCAGACGGCCGTGGCGGCGCTGGCCCAGAAGAGCACTTTCTCTACCTCAGACACACCGCTGCCAAGCGCCAGCTACAGCTTCACCGTGGGTGGCAGGAGCTACAGCGCCGGCACCGACAGCAGCCCGACTCAAAACGAGCTGGGTGCGGCCATGGCCAACGCCATCAATGCGGACGCAGCGCGCGCGGTGGATGCCAACTACGACAGCGGCACGAAGCAAGTCGTGCTTACCGGCAAGACGGTGGGCGCCACCTTTACCGGCAGCTCCACAGGCGGCAGCAGCTCAAGCAATTTGCTGGACAACACGCCCGGCACGCCGGTGCTGGCCGCAGGCAGCAGCAGCACCCAGGTGTCGCAAGTGAAGTTCAACGACCAGGCCTTGGGCGCGCGCGACCGCGTCAGCACCAGCATCAACGGCATCACCTTCAGCGCCAGCGTGCCCGAAGGCGGCAGCACCTGGGCCGGCATGATCAATGCGCTGCGCGACGCCGTGAACGCCAACACCGACGCCAGCTTCAAGGTCACGGCCAGCGTGGGCGGCAGCGCCCGCACCTTGGTGCTGACCGCCGATGACGCCAACATGGCGTTTGCCGTCACCGGCACGGCCTTTTATGACTCGGCGATGCAGCCCGATACCCAATCGGCTGCCAGCGTGGCACAAACCGGCGCCACGGGCACTTCTGCCACACAGGTCAGCCAACTGGTCTTCACCGGCGAGCCGGTGGCCAACCAGGTGTTCACCTTGACGGTGGGCACCACGGTGAAAGAAGTCACCGTGGCGGGCCCTGTCGCTGCCACCTGGAGCAGTGTGCTGGGCGCCATGAAAACCGAGGCCGAAGCCACGGGCATCGTCACGGCCAGCGTGAACGCCGGGAGCAAGACGCTGACGCTGACCGCGGTCACCGCCAACCAGCCCTTTGCCACGGGCGCTGCCGCACGCACCTCGGATGCCGAGACCGTGGTGCGGTATGCCGGCGACTACGTCATCCTCATTCCCAGCCGCGGCACCGGCGACGTCAGCTTCGAAGCGGGCGGCAATTTGGCCGTGGTGCAACTGCCCGCCCACAGCGGCGAAAACATCTCGCTGGTGGCGGGCGACTCGCTGGTCGTCGTCTCGGCGATGAACCTGGGCGCGACCGGCAGCCTGAGCGCCAGCGCCACCAACGCCATGACCTTGGGCGGCCTGGTCACCGCCGGCACGCTGAGCGCCAGCGCCGGCGACGACCTGACACTCACCACCGCCGTCAGCCTGCTTGCCGTCACCCTCACCGGTGGCGAGAGCGATTTCGTCTTGCGCCAGACCGGCGACATCCACATCACCACGCTGGCCATGGCGGGTGGCGACATCACCATCGAAGTGGATGGCGACATCACCATCGACGCCATCACCGGCGATGTGGGCGACATTCACATCGTCTCGCGCAACGGCAACATCACCATCGAAGGCAGCACGGCCACGGCCGCCGCCGCCGGCCGCGTGCGCCTGGTTGCGCTGGATGGTGCGGTAAACGCCATATTGAAGGCCGACAGCCTGGACGTGCAAGCACGGGGCGACATCACGCTGGTTGAACACGATGCACTCGTGGTGGACACCCTGGCCAGCAGCACCGGCGGCAGTCTGAGCCTGCAGGCCGGCGGCGCGTTGCAACTGAACACGGGCTACCGCGCTTTGGGCAGCAGCACGGTTGCTGTGCAAACCAGCGCCGCAGGCATCACGCTGAGCCAGGCGGTCAGCAGCTTCAGTGGCGACATCGCCATCAGCGCAGCGCATGGCCTGGACTTCGGTGCACTGGCCGATATAAGCACCGGCGGCGGCAGCATCACGCTGGCAGCGGGCACGGGCGCCTTGGAATTCACCAGCGAGACCTATATCGACGCCGGCAGCGGCGCGCTGGACGTCACCGCCGGCGGCTCCATCCGCCTGGGCAAGCTGCGCTCCATCGGCAGCGCCGATGTGGTGGTCACCGCCGGCGGCGTGATCGACGGTGGCGAAGGCGATACCGACATCGTGGCAGCGAATGCCCGCCTGGTGATCAGCTCCAGCGCGGGCATCGGCACGGCCAGCAACCCGATCGAGACGCAAGTGCGATCGCTGGACCTGAGCAACTTCGGCAGCGGCGACATCGCCATCGAAGAAGTCGATGGCCTGGTCATCGACAGCATCGATCAACAAACGGGTGGCAGCGTGTCCATCAGCACGCGCCAGGGCGCCATTGAAGTGGCCGGCAGTGGCATCAGCGCCAACGGCGGCCGCATTGCGCTGTACGCGGGCCGCGCAGCGCTGCAGGTGAACGCCGACATCAGCAACG
>JAYUQE010000218.1:0-12417 GCA_043756905.1 Burkholderiales bacterium
AACCTAGAAACGGCAGTTGGACGCGCCCGAGCGGGCCGTGATGCGGTGTGCTGGCAAGGCGCGACGACGACGCAGGCTCATGCCTGCTAGGAGGAGCAACGCTGCCAGCGCGCCGCAGCGCGGCTTGATCGGGTGCGTAGCGCTGTCACCCGAGAGGTGAAGGTTGTCGTGGGTACAAAAGTCAATGGTCACGCGGACTTGCCTGCGGAGATAAGCGGTCAACTGCCGTTTCTAGGTTCAAGCCGGGTACAGCGTCAACGCCCATTCATTGAGTTTGCCCACATCGCTGCCGGCCAGGTCGGCCACGCGCAACTGCCATTTGCCGGCCAGCGGCTGCCCGGCCAGCGCCGCCAGCGCCGGGGTGGTGGCGGCGGTGTAGGTGGTGACGATGTTGTCGCTGTCGCCGCCGGCGCGGTCGTGCAGCAGCACTTCAGTGCCGGCGGGCGACACCAGGCTGACGCGCAGGTCGCCGATGTAGGGGTGCGTGATGTTCAGCTTCAGTTCGGCGCGGCCGAGCTTGGCTGTGACCGCGGCATTGGCGCTCAGGCTGCGGCTGATGCCGGCCGTGCGGTTGTCGGGAATGAGTTGGCCGGGGCTTTCCTTCAGCAGCAGCGGGCTGTTCGTGGTGGTGGCGGCCGCGGGGGTGAAGGCCAGGGCCCAGCGGTTCAGGCGGCCGACATCGGCCACCGCCAGGTCTTGCACGCCTAAGCGCCAGGTGCCGGCGGCGTCGCGCCCGCGCAGCGCGGCCAGGCCGGGCAGCTTGGTGGCGTCGAGCACCAGTTTCAGCCCCT
The DNA here is from genome assembly GCA_043756905.1 of Burkholderiales bacterium. GTDB lineage: Bacteria > Pseudomonadota > Gammaproteobacteria > Burkholderiales > Burkholderiaceae_C > Rubrivivax. The sequence continues at coordinate 792 of JAYUQE010000218.1, forward strand.
GCGCCACATTGCCGCCGCTGCGCGAATGCAGCACCAGCGCCGGGCCCGAGGGCGGCGTGAGCGTGACCAGCAGGTCGCCCGGGTAGCTGTGCGAGATGTCAATCTCGACCGTGAGCGCCTCGATCAACAAGGCCTGCGGCACTTGCAAGATCTCAACGATGCCAGCGCTTTGGTTATCGGGAATCACCTTGTCGGGCGTGGCTTCGAAGCGCTGCGCGGTGGTGGTCGTGGTGGTGGTGGGTGCACCGAGCAGGCAGCGAAAGCGCATCTGCGCGCCGACGGCCGAAATTTGCTCCAGCGTGAGTTGTGAGGAGGTGCCGTCCCACCACTTGCTCGACGGCAGGGTGGTGTCGCCAAAGCGCGCCGCGGCACCGGCAAACAGGTCGCCCACGTCGCCCATCTGGCCGGCGAGTTTTTCAAGCTGGAAGCGGCCGTCGGCCTGCTCCAGCGAGACTTCATAGTGCCGCGTGGCGCTCATCTGCTCAAAGCTGTTGTTGCCGCCTTCGTCAATATGCCAGACCGCCAGCCCGGCGCCGGGCAGGGCGGCGTCACGCCCTGTGCGGGCGCGCGCTTCGACCAGGAAATACTCCTTGCTGTCTTTGGCCAACAGGGCAAATTCATTGGCGCCGGCATTCAGCGTCACGTCTTGCCCATGGGCCAGCGGCGTGACGCTGCCGGCCCAGCCCGACAAACGCTTGAGGTAGGCGCTGACATGGGTGGGGTTGCGCGGGTTGATGTTGGCGCCGGCGCACATCAGGCAATACGCGCCCACGCCGCTGGATTCGTTGCCATAGTCGTACAGGTCGGGGTAGTCGCACAGCATGTGGCCGTTCTCGTGGCAGAAGGTGCCCAGCGTGAGCTCGTTGCCCATGTTGGTGAACTGGTAGTCCATGGCGCGCTTGCCCGCCACCAGCGGCACCGGTGAGCCCAACTGCGAGGCATGTGGCCACAGCCCTTTTGACCAGTCGTTCACCGCCGGCCCGACGTAGTACACGTTGGTGGCGTAGACATAACCGCCGGCATCAACGGTCAGCGCAGAGAAGTCGAACCCGCTGGCCTTCAGGTTGGCCAGCGCCTCGTTGATCAGCTCGCGCGCCCGCACCGTGTATTCGATCGCCGGGTCGGTGTAGTAGCTGCGCGGCCGCTTGGCGCGGTAGTAGGGCGCCACCAGGTTGGTGTAGGTGCAGCGGCCCAGCGAGTTGTCAACGAAATAGTCGCGCACCGAGCCCTGGTTGCCGAAGCCGTTGTAGCCCGGCTGGTTGCAAAAGCGCTCCACCTCTTCGCGCGCAATGGTGGCCGGCACGTCGGGGAATTCAATCAACAGGCACAGCCCGACATAGGTGCCCACCGTGCCGCGCTGCGGCGGCGCGGGCATGGCCACGCCGCCGCGGGCCAGGGTGCGAGCAGCTTGCTCAAGGTTGCGCCGTTCCTGGCGCCGCTGCTCGCAGCGCCGCAGGCCGAACCGCAGGCCGCTTTCGCGCGCCCTTGCGCGTGTGCTTTCCACGCGCTCGCGCTGGCCGCGCGCCACGCCGGCAGTGGCCGCCGCCGGCGCGCCGCGAACGCCGGCCAGGGGTTCGAGGTGCATGCCGTCGGGCGACAACTGGGCCACTTCCCAGTACTGCGTGACCGGGTTGCGCACCACGGTGTAGCCCTCGAGGTTTTCAAACACCGCGTGGTGCTGGTCGCCCCAGCCGCGCAGGGTGATGGGCGTGCCGTCGGGCTGGTGGAAGTTGAAGACCTGGCCGATGAAGGGAGAGGACATGATGGGCCTTTCGTGAGCTTGCCCGGGCGTGGGCGGCGTGGCGCACGATAGTCCTGTGCAGCCTGCTGTGCGTCGTACGAACTAGGGACAAGCCGCTGCACCCGGCTGCTACGCTTCGCCCTTTTCCACGCCACACCACCACCCTCCACCGCCCCATGAATGACTTGTGCATCCGCGCTGCCTTGCTGTTCGACGGCACAGGCGCTGCCCCCAGCGTGCGCGATGTGCACGTGGCCGCCGGCCGCATCGTGGCCATCACACCGGTGGGCCATGACGCGGCGCCCGCCCGCGAAACGGTCGACGCCACGGGCCTGGCCTTGATGCCCGGCATCATCGACAGCCACACCCATTTCGACGCGCAAATCACCTGGGACCCGTGCGTGCGCCCGTCGCCCGCGCTGGGCGTCACCACGGCCGTCATCGGCAACTGCGGCTTCACCATCGCGCCGTGCCGCGCCGCCGACCGCGAGCTGACCATGCGCAACCTCACGCAAGTGGAAGGCATGTCGCTGGATGTGCTGCGCCAGGGCATCGAGTGGGGCTTCGAGACCTTCGACGAATACCTGGCGCAACTGCGCCGCCAGGGCAGTGCGGTCAACATTGCGGCCTACCTTGGCCACTCGTCGCTGCGCACCTACGTGATGGGCGCCGATGCGCCGCGCCGCGCGGCCACCGACGCGGAAATCGACCAGATGCAAACCCTGGTGCGCAGCGCCATGCGCGCCGGCGCGGTGGGCTTTGCCAGCAGCACCAGCCCGGCGCACAACGGCGAAGGCGGGCTGCCCATGCCGTCGCGCCTGGCCGACGAGCGCGAGTTCACGGCCCTGGTGAACGCCATGGGCGAAGGCGGGCGCGGCGTGTTCATGCTCACCAAGGGTGGCCACACGCCCATGCCGTTCCTGGAAAACCTGGCTGCCGGCAGCGGCCGCCCGGTGATGGTGGCCGCGCTGCTGCACAACGGCACCAACCCGCAAGCGGTGTTCAACGATCTCGACGCCATCAGCGCTGCTAACGCAAGAGGTCACTCACTGATTGGGCAGGTATCGTGCTGCCCGTTGACCATGGACTTCACCCTGGCCTCGCCCTACCCGGTGGAAGGCCTGGAAAGCTGGAAGCCGGCGCTGGGCTTGCAGGGTGCTGCGCTGAAAGCTGTGTTGGCACAGCGCGGCTTTCGCGACGCGGTGCGTGCCGAGCTGGCCGCACCGGCCACGTTCCGCCTGTTCAACGGCGAATGGGCCAAGGTGCATGTAGTGGAAGTGGCGCTCGAAGCGCACCGCGGGCTCGAACAACGCAGCCTGGCCGAGATCGCCCAGCAACGCAGCGCTGACCCGCTGGATGCGATGCTCGACCTGGCCCTGGCTGAGAACCTGCAAACCGTGTTCACCGCGCAGTTGCTCAACAGCGACGAAGCCGCGGTGGCGCGCATGCTCAACCACCCGCACAGCCTGGTTTCGCTCAGCGACGCCGGCGCGCACCTCACCTTCTTCAACGACGCCGGCTTCGGCCTGCACCTGCTGGGTCATTGGGTGCGTGAAGCAGGCGCCATGAGCCTGACTGATGCCGTGCGCAGGCTGACGTCACAGCCCGCCAGCATCCTGGGCCTGCGCGGCCGCGGCCTGGTGCGGGAAGGTTACGCCGCCGACTTGCTGCTGTTCGACCCCGCCACCGTGGGCCGCGGCCCCAAGCGCCGCGTGTTCGACCTGCCCGGCGGCGCGCCGCGCTTGACCACCGATGCCACCGGCGTACATGGCGTGTGGGTCAATGGCCGCCGGGTGGCTGATGCCAACGGACTGCTGCCGCAGCCGCCTTTGGCCGGTGAATTGCTCACCGAGTTTGGCGCTTGACCGTGGTGGAGCTGCCGGCGAACCTGAGCGATGAAGCCGGGGCGCTGTTCAGGCCCCGGCCCGCTTGGCCGCCCAGCCTTCCTTTTGCAGCCAAGCTGTCACGCGCTCGGCGTGGTCGCCTTGCACTTCGATCACGCCGTCTTTCACCGTGCCGCCGGCGCCGCAGGCGCTGCGCAGGCGTTTGGCCAGATCAAGCAGCTCGGCCTGCGGCAAGGGCAGGCCGCGCACCAGCGTCACGGCCTTGCCGCCGCGGCCCTTGGTTTCGCGGCTGACGCGCACCTTGCCGTCACCTTCAAGGGCTTGTTTGCTTTGTTGGGCACAGGCGCATTGCGCCAGCGGGCGGCGGCAGGCCGGGCACATGCGGCCGGCTGCGGTGGAATAGACCAGGCCGCCTGAGGTTTGGGTGGGCATGCTCAGCAGTGAGGGGGTGTGCAGCGAAGCTTATCGCGCACACCGCCCTGCTTGGGTAAACGGTGAGCTTGAACGGGTTTGGAAAAGACTGTATAAATGTACAGCAAAATGGACCTCTTCACCCCCGCCTCTTTAACCACCGCCGCTGCTGCCCGCGCTGCTGCCCCCATTGCGGCCCCCACTGCCACGGTTGTTGCCGCTTCGGGTGCGGTGGCCGCCCTCGGGCGCCAGGCGCTGCTGGCGCAGCCGCAAGCCCTGCACCCGGCGCTGTGGCGGGCGCACCAGTTGGGCCGCCACCGCGAGGGCACCTGCGCCACCGGCTTTGCGCTGCTTGATGCTGAACTGCCCGGCGGCGGCTGGCCGCACAGCGCCCTGACCGAGCTGCTGCTGCCCCACACCGGCCTGGGTGAGATGCGCCTGCTGGCCCCGGCGCTGGCGGCCCTGGGCGGCCGGGGTGAGCCAGCCAGTGCCGGGGCGGGTGCGGGTGCGGGTGCGGGTGCGGGTGCGGGTGCGGGTGCGGCCCCGCGCAGCATCCTGCTGTTCGACCCGCCGGCCCTGCTGTGCGGCTGGGCCCTGGGGCAACTGGGGGTGGATGCGCGCGCGCTGATCGTCATTCACGGCCGCGCCGGCCCGCGCCAGCACAGCCTGGTCAACCCCGATCTGCTGTGGGCGCTGGAGCAAACCCTGCGCAGCGGCCAGGCCGCCGCCGTGCTGGCCTGGCTGCCGGCGCGGCTGCGTGCTGAACATTTACGCCGCCTGCAACTGGCCGCGCAGGCGCATGCCGGGCCGGCGTTCGTACTCAGTGGCATTGAAGCGCGCTGCAAACCCAGCCCGGCGCCGCTGCGCCTGAGCCTGGCCTGCGCCGGGCCCGATGTGCTGGCCGTGCGCCTGCTCAAGCGCCGCGGCCCACCGTGCGGCGGGGTGCTGCACCTGGATCTGCCCGCGGTGCTGGGGGCGGCGCTGCGTGAACACTTGCAGCCTGGTTTGCCGGGCCAAGATGCGCTGCTGCGCGATGGGGTGATGGGGTGCAGGCGGTAAAGGCAAGGCCTGAGGCGAAGTTTGCCGGTTGAACTGAATGTTATGTTTTCATGACCCTGTGTTCTTTCTTTGGTCGCTTACGATCATGCGCATGAGACAACAAGCCACGCGAGCACGGCAGGATGATGCGGCCTATTTGGCGTTGATCCTTGAGCCCATTCGGGTTTGCGCCCGCTATAAGCCCAAGTTTGGCCAAGGCACCAAAGGCGACGGCTTCACGCTTGAGCAATTCAAGGCGATGTACCAGTCAGATCCTTTCTACAACTGGCTTGGTCTTGACAACCCGATGATGTACGCGGCGCACAAGGCTGCCGGTGGCATGACAAGCATTTATCGCCAGATTGGTATCGGCTGCGAGAGGCTCTTTCGAACTGTGTTGCGCGATGCCCTCGGTTTGTCTGACAGCGACGTGGTCTGGTCATACGAGCTGCCCTTGGCCAATGGGAGGACGCGCACGCTCACTCTCGATGGCCGTGTTCCGCTTGAAAAAATTCAAGACGTAGCGAAGCGCCATCAATTTCACGATTGGATGCGGCAATCAGCGAGTGTGCTCGGTGTTGACGCCAAGGTATTTGCCACACTTGCTGGCACCATATTTGAAGTTCGCCAAGGCTATAAGAGCAAAGACTCCAAGCGCCAGAACGCAGACATTGCCAACGCCGTAACGGCTTACACCAATGCCTACCTGCCTTGCGCAGCGATTCTGTCGACGCAGATAGACGGTGACATTCTTCTGCGCTACCGCATGGAAAAGTGGGTCGTGATAACGGGAACTGTCGGTGCGGGTGAGCCTCTGCACTCAACCTTTGATTTCATGAAGGAAGTCGTCGGTTACGACCTGGCAGATTTCTTCAGACGAAACAGCAAAGTGTTGCGCATGGAACTCGACGCCGTGTTGAGCGCACTGCTCGCGCCGGAGACCGTGCAATGACTGTTGTACTAGAACCCACGCCGCTGCGGCAGCGTGCCGACTACACCTATAAGTTCAACACCAAGACAGGGCGTCACGGTTGGCTTCGGCTCACGCCGGCTTATTCCTTGAAAATCGTCGAAGAGTTGGTTGCCCATCGAGACGAAACTCGCCGCGTTTTCGACCCTTTCTGCGGCACAGGCACCACTGCGCTCAGCGCGGCTTACCACGGTCACACCGGGGTCACGACGGATATCAACCCATTTCTCGTTTGGTTAGCCAACGCGAAGACGGCGCATTACAGCGCGGCGCAACTGGAACGTGCGCAGCAGGCCTGTCAGCAGGTTTTGCGGGCCGTGCGCTTGCAGACCATTGAACCCGTGGCAGCTCCACCGATCTTCAACATTGAGCGCTGGTGGGCGCCTGAAGCGCTGCGGTTTCTTTGCCAGCTTCTTGCAGCCATCAATGCACTCACTCGCCCAGGTTCAAACGAACAGACGCTGCTGAAACTTGCCTTTTGCCGCACCTTGATCGAACAGTCGAACGCTGCGTTCAACCACCAGTCCATGTCGTTCAAGAGCGACGACCAGTTGTCATTGGATCTCGACGTTGACTGGGCCGGCGCTTTCGCGCAGGACGTTCATTTCATCCTCGCCGGTGGTGCTGAGAACCCGCGAGGCACCGCCACGGTTATCCAAGGCGATGCACGCTGGCCGAGCAATGCGGTCACTGGCTCGTTCGACCTGGTCATCACCTCGCCTCCTTATGCCAACCGCATGTCGTATATCCGGGAATTGCGGCCCTATATGTACTGGCTGGGTTACTTGGAAAATGGCCGCGATGCCGGCGAAATGGACTGGGTCGCCATCGGCGGAACCTGGGGCATAGCGACGAGCCGTCTTAACGAATGGGAGCGCGGGCTCGGTCACTTTGGCAGCAGGCAACTCGCTGCGGCCCTGCACGACATTGCACATCCAGACAACAAGAATGGCGTCTTGTTGGCCAAGTATGTGGCCAAGTATTTTGATGACATGTGGCTACATTTTCAGGACATGACGTCCGTCTTGACGGTGGGTGCTGAACTTCATTACATCGTGGGCAATTCCACCTTCTATGGCACGCTGGTTCCTACCGAGGCGTATTACGCAGAGATGCTCAAGAGCCTGGGCTTTCGCAACGTGAAGTGCAACCCCATACGCAAGCGCAACTCCAAGAAAGAGCTGGTCGAGTTCGATGTGGTTGCCACTTGGCATGGTTGATGGCGACTGACCTGCGCTAACACTTACCGCGGCTCGGCGCGGCATTGATTAAGTGGCTTCAGTTCTCGCATCACCGCGACATTTTTGGCCATGCCTTCCCCCCTGTGGCTGGCACTGACCCTGCCGCACTTGCCCTTGCAAGCCTTCGTGGCCACCTTGCCCGCGGCGCAGCGCGAGCAGCCCGTGGCGCTGCTGCATGCGCACCGTGTGCTGGCCGCCAATGCGGCGGCGGCGGCGCTGGGCATTGAGCCGGGCGCCAAGCGGGCCACGGCGCTGGCGCTGGCGCCGCAACTCATCACCGGCCAGCCAGATGCACCGCGCGAGCGCGCGGCGCTGCACACCGTGGCCCATGTGGCGCTGGCCTTCACGCCCATGGTGGTGCTGCTGGCGCAAGCCGACGCGTCTGGCGCACAGCAGCAACAAGGCGGCGCGCACGGTGTCTTGCTGGAACTGCGCGCCAGCCTGCGCTACTTTGGCGGCGCCGTGGCCTTGCTGAAGCAATTGCACGCCGCCCTGGCGCCGCTGGGCCTGGCGCTGCAAGCGGCCAGCGCGCCCACGCCCGAGGGCGCCTGGTTGCTGGCGCAGTGGCGCACGGGCCTGGCCCTGGGGCCGCACAGCCAGCAGTTAGGTGCCTTGCGCACACTGCTCGACGGCGTGCCCGCCACCCTGCTGGGCCAGGGCGCCGAACACGCCCAGGCCCTGCAAGCCATGGGCCTGACCACCCTGGGCGGGCTGCGCGCGCAGCCACGCGAAGGCCTGGCGCGGCGCTTCGGCCCGGCCCTGTTGTTGCAGATCGACCGTGCCCGCGGCGAGCAGCCCGACCCGCGCCAGCCCTTCGTGCCCGCCGCGGTGTTTGCAAGCCGGCTCGAACTGCACGAGCGGGCTGATGACGCCGAGCAACTGCTGCACGGCGCGGCCGTGCTCTTGCAGCGCCTGGTGGCCTGGGCGCGCGCGCGGCAGGCGCGCATTGCCCGCTTCACGCTGCGCCTGCGCCACGAGCAGCGCCACCGCCACAGCGAGCAGGTGAGCGGGTTCACCGAGCTGCCTGAATTTACTGAACTGCCCATTGCCCTGGCCCTGGCCAGCGATGACCTGGCCCACCTGCAAGGCCTGCTGCGCGAACGCCTGCAGCGCCTGGCCTTGCCCGCGCCCACGCTCGAGCTGCACCTGCACTGCCGCGAACTCGAACACCGCGCCGCGCCGTCAGGTGAACTTTTTCCCACCCAGGCCAGCCAGCGCGAAGGCCTGGCTCGTTTGCTCGAACGTTTGCAAGCCCGCCTGGGGCCCGAACAGGTGCAGCGCCTGGTGCTGGTGCAAGACCACCGGCCCGAGCGCGGCACGGTGTTGGTGCCGGTGCAGCCAGGTGTTAACGCCCCGGCGGCCCAGGTGCCGGCAGAGCTGCTGCAAGCCCCCCAGCACGACCAGCACGACCAGCACGACCCTTTGCCCCTGCACCGCCCGGTGTGGCTGCTGCACCCCGCGCAGGCCTTGCATGAACGCCAGGCCCAGCCCTTGTTCGAAGGCCGGCCGCTGGAATTGCTGGCCGGCCCCGAACGCATTGAAACCGGCTGGTGGGATGGCGACGTGGCCTTGCGCGACTACTACATCGCCCAAACGCATGAAGGCGCGCTGGTGTGGGTCTACCGCGACCGGTTGCCCGGGCCGCCCAGCGCGCATGGCTCGGGCTGGTATTTTCATGGGCGGTTCGGGTAGCCACCGTTAACCAAGCAGGCTTGGCCGCTGCAAGCGCAGCGTCATTCACTTGATGTATGTAGTTCGCAGGCTACACTTCGCGAATGCGCGTTGAGAAAACAGAGTCGTATCGTGAATGGATCGACGGGCTCAAAGATCGTGCTGGCCGAGCGCGCGTGCTGATGCGTGTTGATCGCCTCAGTCACGGCAACCCTGGGCAACATCGGGATCTGAGTGATGGGGTTTCCGAGCTGAAAATTGACTTTGGTCCAGGTTACCGCGTCTATTACTCTCAGCGCGCAACGAGGCTCTTGCTGCTTCTTGTTGGAGGCGAAAAATCGTCTCAGCAAAAAGACATTGCAAAGGCTATTCTGTTATCTAAGGCTTTTCGGGAGTAGGTTCAAATGGTCAAGGCCGCACTGAGCAAAAAAGTGAAGCTCAAGACAAGCGTGTACGACGTCGCGGAACACCTTCGTACGCCCGACGAGATGGCTGCCTACCTGGACGCCTGGCTTGAAGAATCGCCCGAAGACGCGGCAGGCATTGCAAGGGCTCTTGGCGACATTGCACGCGCCAAGGGCATGACCCAGGTTGCAAGAGACGCAGGCTTGAGCCGAGAAAGCCTGTACCGGGCATTGAGCGCCGATGGAAACCCAAGTTTTGCAACGGTACTGAAGGTGGCAAAGGCCCTCGGCGTCAAGCTTCATGCCCAGGCCGCATAGTCGCGAGCTAAGACCCATTCGAACCGAAACCCACCATGATCGACCTGCACTACTGGCCCACCCCCAACGGCTGGAAGATTTCCATCGCGCTTGAAGAAATGGGCCTGCCGTACACGCTCAAGCCCGTGAACATCGGGCGCAGCGAGCAGTTCAAGCCCGAGTTCCTGGCCATCAGCCCGAACAACCGCATGCCCGCCATCGTCGACCATGCTCCCGCGGGCGGTGGCGCGCCGGTGAGCGTGTTCGAAAGCGGTGCCATCCTCATCTACCTGGCGGAAAAGACCGGCCGCTTTTTACCGGCTGATTTGCGCGGCCGCACCGCCACACTTGAATGGTTAATGTGGCAGATGGGCGGCCTGGGGCCGATGGCCGGGCAGAACGGCCACTTCAAACTCTACGCGCCCGAGCCAGTGCCCTATGCACTGGAGCGCTATGGCAAGGAGGTCGATCGCCTGTATGGCGTGCTCGACGGCCAACTCGCCCGCACGCAGGCCCATGTGGCGGGTGCCGAGTACAGCATTGCCGACATGGCAATCTTCCCCTGGGTGCGCACGCACAAGGCGCAAGAAGTTGACTTGCAGCGCTTCCCCAACGTGGCGCGTTGGTACCACGCCCTGATGCAACGCGCCGGCGTGCAGCGCGGCATTGAGCTGGGCAAGGAGCTGCGCGCCCCGGCGCTCACCGACGAAGCGCGCAAGGCCTTGTTCGGGCAAACCGCCGACAGCGTGCGCAACGCGGCCGGCAAGCCAGGCTGAAGTGCTGGTTGCAGCCGGCTACAGGTTGTCGCTACAGGTTGTCGATCAGCACGGGCTCCACCGCGTCGGCCAGTTCAAACCCGAACACGCGCGAATAGAAATACGCCTCGGCGTCGATGGCGCGGCGAATGTTCGCGGCCTGCCTGAAGCCGTGGCCTTCGCCGGCGAATTCGATGTAGGCCACGGGCAGGCCCTTGGCCTTCAGCGCGGCATGCATCTGGCGGCTTTGCTCGGGCGGAACGGCCAAGTCATCACTGCCCTGGAACAGGATCAGCGGGCAGTTCAGGCCGGCGGTGTGGTGGATGGGTGAGCGCGCGCGGTACAGGTCGGCGCGCTCGGGCCAGGGGCCGATCAGGCTGTCCAGATAGCGTGCCTCGAACTTGTGGGTGTCGCGTGCCAGCGCTTCCAGGTCGCCGATGCCGTAGTGGCTGGCGCCAGCGGCAAAAGTCTTGTGAAACGTTAATGCCGCCAGGGTGGTGAAGCCGCCGGCACTGCCGCCGCGGATGATGAGCCGTGCGCCATCGGCCAGGCCTTGCGCCACCAGGTGCTGCGCGCCGTGCACGCAGTCTTCCACATCGACCACGCCCCACTGGCCCTTCAGGCGTTCGCGGTATTCGCGGCCATGGCCGGTGCTGCCGCCGTAGTTCACATCGAGCACGGCAAAGCCGCGGCTCGTCCAGTATTGCAAGCCGGCCTTGAACACGGCCACCGTGGCCGCGGTGGGCCCGCCGTGGCTGAACACCAGCAGCGGCGGCTTTTCGCCGGCCAGCGCAGCGAAGTCTTGATTCTCCGGCGGGTAATACAGCCCATGCGCGGTACGGCCCTGCGCGGTGGGGAATTCGATGGCTTGCGGCACCGATGTGTAGCCGGGTTCGATGGCCAGGCCGCTGCCGCGCTTGAGCACCTCGGCCTGGCCCGTGTTCAATTCGATGCTGACCACGCTGGGTTCGAGCAACGGCGAGCCGGCCACGCACACGGCACGGCCGGCGCCGGCCTGCACGCTGGCAAACCAGCGGTAAGGCGTGTCCAGGTTGGTTAACTTCAGGCTTGATGTGCACAGCAGCGCCAGGTGCATGCTGCCCCGCTGGCTGTAGGCGCAGACGATGCGTTGCGCGCCATCGAAGGCATAGCTGCTGGCGCCGAAATTCCAGTGCGGCACGCCGAACTCGGCGGCCAGCGGTGCCAGGTTTTGCGCCTGGCCGGCGCGCCAGCGGGTCAGGTTCCACCAGCCGC